>URWH01000168.1 GCA_900551515.1 uncultured Porphyromonadaceae bacterium | reverse complement strand
TTTCCGCGTCACCACCCCCGACGGCACCCGCTACGAATTTACGGAGCGTGAACTTTCCACCTATCGCAACCAGCCATTCTGCATGGACCCGGGCTACAAATTGCCCGACTACACCGCCGTGACCACATGGCTGCTTAGCCGCATCATACTTCCGGAAGGCTCCGACACCATACGCTATGAATATACCGAAGCCCCGATGTGGGAGCGGAAGCACTACCGCCCCACAGAATCCATAACGATGCGCAACGACCCCGGAGTGGCTAAAAAATATGCATGGCTGCCACAGGGTATATCGGACGAAACCATCAACATAAACCATACACTGTTTAGCGACCAGAAAGTGCCCTCGCGGATAGTCTCGCGCACCGGTACCGTGATGTTCAGCTACGACCGACCGGTGACGGGCAGAATATTTGTTTCCGGTCTGGTGCTTAAAGACTGCGATGGGAACACGGTAAGGAGCGTGACACTGGACAGCGACGGCAAAGAGCGACGCAAACTGACCAGGATCACAATAACAGGAGCCGATGGTACGTGTATTGACCAACAGTAATTTAAGTATAACGAGCGGCTGTTTCACCACTACGGCGACATCTTCAACTATCCCAACGCCCCCTCCACAGCCCCCACTGTCGGCTATACGGTGCTTGATCCGGCGACACTTGAGTTGAACCCGCGGCGCAAGCCCGATTTCAACTACGCCACGAGCAACACCTTGCGGCAATCCATATCAGCTACCGGTGTGGTGACCGACTACACCTACGAGTCCAATACAATACGTTTGATAAAGCCCTCAGCTCGCCGCGCCCGCTCATTAACCGACTCGCTGACCACACAAATCGGCCCTGTTTTCCCATGGAAAGACGGCTTAGACTCTCTTCCCGGGCCCGACACCATACCCGAGGTGCCGGCGATAGACTCTATGCTCACCATTGGCATACGCCTGAAAAGCATAACCCAGACCGACTGCATGACCGGCAGGCAGATAAAACGCGACTATACGTACGCCGGCGGCATCTGCAATATCGATCTGCTTGCGCTCTCCCGATCGGACTTCATGTCCTTGTCGGGCCTTAAATGGTTCTATATGCCCAACCCCACAGGTAGCATTCAGCTAATCACCGTCTACGATACCTCGTCGACGCTCCTCTATGGCAGCCGCCTGCCTGGAGCGGCCATGGAAAGCGCGCGCATCTACTATGGCAAAGTCACCGAATCGATAAGCGGCACCGGACTGCTGCATCCGCTACTGTGGGAATATGAATTCGACTTATCGCGATGCATGCTTACGCGTATAGAAGGCGGCCGCGAAATGTCGACAGCGGTTACCCTCGACGGACAGCGCTCGCTTGTCGCGCCATGCCCCGTAGAGTCTACTCCGGTGCAGTTTAAGCGCATGACATCTCACATAGTCCGCGGCTATTTCCGCGAGCATATCGGTGCCGCTCCCGAACTTACGGCCCGCACCTCATTCCGATGGGACAACGGCGAATATCTGCCTTATGAAACCGAGCGACGACATTACATCACGTCCGATTCGATGTGCATCCACACCTCGCTGCACTACGAGCCTCTGGTGCGAGACATTCGGAAATATGTTCAGGAAACTATAACGCACGATCTGCAAAACATGAACGATGTGAGCTGTTTCGACATTCGTCTTGAAGCATCATCGCGCCTTATGGACTCCGTTGCCGTGACGCACCACTATGCCGACGGGAGCTTACGGCTGCGCACCTCCACTCAGATTTATGCCGGACTTAAAAATATCAATACGGCACTGACTCCCGACGGCCATATTACAATTCCCGTAAACCGCCTGATTCCCGACGTACAACTGCAGATACAGCCGCAACGTCCGTGGCTGTCCGACAGCATAACCACCAATACCGACATAATACTCCCGGTGGGCGAGATAATCCGCGAGGGCGGACACACCATGGAGCACCACACTGTCTACTCTTGCATGGTGAGTGGCGAGGGCTTCTCCGCACAGGCCGCTGAGCGCGGGCTGCAGACGCTTCCGCTGCGGGAGATGTGGATTATGGACGGCTGCGACACGCTTCACCGGCAGTATGACTACGCCCTCTTTGCCGGAGCGGCAGGCACACGGCTCACGCACCCCGTGGCGGTGACCACGACAGTGTCAGGATCGCCGGCGCCTGTGGATGTGCACCGCATCCACAGCTATACGCCCTATGGCCGTCCGCTGGCCGTGACGCAGACGGGGCGGCCGCAGACAAGCTATGAGTGGGGCTACGGCGGTGATCTGCCCACGGCCGTCATCGCGGGCGGAGGCGTAAGCGGAAGCCCCGGCTCGCTGCGGTCGGAATATGACTGGGAGCCCCTTGTCGGATGCACCGCCATACGTCTGCCCTCGGGCAAGTCGACATCCTTTGACTACACCGGCTCACGGCTCCACACCGTCAGTGACGGCGCGGGGCATACGCTCACGCAATATGACTACGAGCTGCACGCCGACACCCCGGGGCCGTTCGCCGGACGCAACCGCATTACCGCCACATCTTATCTGCTCGACACGCCCGACGGCAGCGCCACGACACGCCTGCTCGACGGCTTCTCGCTGCCTGTCGCCGAGATGGCCGAGGGCGCGGGCGGCGCAGGGGAGGATGTGGTCACGGTAAGCCGCTACGATGCCATAGGGCGCCCCGTGGCGCAGTGGCTTCCCATGGTCATGAACGAAGATGCGGTTGCCGACGCCATGAAGCGCGACACCCCGCTGCAGCAGGCCGCCGGCGGCCTGTTCGGCGACGCTGCGGCATACTCAGCCATCACATATCCGGGAAATGGCGGCGACATCCCCGCCACGGCCACTCTCAGCGGCTCGGACTTCGACGGCCATCCGCAGCTGTCGGAACTGACATGCTCAAACCCCGCTGACCCGGCGCGCAAGGTGGTGCGCTGGCAGTGGGACGGCTCGACACTCCGCGCCGCGGGCTTCTACGGAGCCGGCGAGCTCGACGCCGTGCGCCGCGAGGACGGCGACGGCCGCGTGACGCTCATCTTCACCGACTGTCTGGGCCGTCAGGTGCTGCAGCGCTCGGCCACCGGCGAGGCCGGCCGCTACGCCGACACCTACACCGTCAGCGACCCGTGGGGCAACCCGCTTGTAGTGCTTCCGCCGGAGGCCTCGCGGCTGTTGGGAAGCAGCGGATCGCTGACGCTCGGGGCTTCGGCTGTGGCCGATTTGATTGACAAGTACGCCTACGTTTATCGCTACGACACGCGCCTGCGTCTCCGCTCCAAAAAATTGCCGGGATGCGAGCCGGTGATGTATGCCTACGACAGAGAAAACCGCCTCATTTTCACACGCGACGGCAATCAGGCGCAGTCGGGGCGACGCTCGTTCCTGCTCTATGACCGGCTTGGGCGCGACGTAGTCACCGGCACATGCCGCGACGCGCTTTCTGACGACTTCTGGCTTCCGTCGGCTCCCGATATGCCGGCCTCCAGCTTCGACTGCACCGGGGATGCCGTGTCCGACCTCGGCGCTCTAAGCACCGCCAATCCGCAACAATATGCCGAGGCACGCCTGCTCACAGCCACCTACTACGATGATTACAACTTCCTGACCGCCGCACAGCAAAGCCGCCTCGCAGCGATGCGACCCGCCGGGGCGCTGACCGCACCCAAAGGACTGCCCACCGGAACGCTGACGGCGGTGCTCGGTCCCGATGGTATTCCGACCGATTCCATTGCGCCGATGCTGACGGTCAACTACTACGATGCCGAAGAGCGCGTGATAGCTACAGCCACAGTTACCCCACGCGACGAACTGCTCACGGCCGCCACGTCCTATACGCGCGGCGGATTGCCGGTGACGACAGCCGCGACGCTCACTGCATCCGGAGGTGATACGCCTGCTCACGCTGTCACGGTCACCAGCACCTACGACCGCCACGGGCGCGTCCTCACCACACAGCTCAGCCGCGACGGCGCGCCGGCCGTGACTATAGCCTCCAATACCTACGACCGCCTCGGGCGGCTTCAATCCACCGCCTATCACGGCGGAATGAGGCGTACATATGCCTACGACATGCACGGCTGGCTGACGGGCTGGCACTGCGGCTTCCTCGGGCAGCAGCTGCTATACGCCGGCGGCACCGAACCGTCCTACACGGGGCGCGTCAGCTCAAAAACCACCAATTCCTACGGCCATTTCGACCGCTACGACTACAGCTACGACCGCCTCGGGCGTCTGACCTCGGCGGCATTCTCGCGCCGGATGCCGCAGGGCAGCAAGCCTGAGAACGGCGATCCCGAGGCCGATTTCTCCACGGCATACTCTTACGATCTGCAGGGCAACATTCTGTCGCTGACGCGGCAGGGACTTATAGCCCCGGGCGTCTACGGGCAGATCGACGATATCACCGCCACTTTCAGCGGCAATCAATTATTGACGCTGCGCGACGATGCCCCGACGGTGCTTCTGGAAGCTTCGCTCGATCTGCCCGAGGGGGCATGGTCGGGATCGGACTTCGCCTACGACGCCAACGGCAATCAGACGCGCGACATGAGCCGCGGCGTCAGCGACGTGACATATAATGTGCTCAACCTGCCGCAGCGCGTGGAGTTTGCCTCCGGTGCACGCATCGACTACCTCTATTCTGCATCGGGAACGAAGCTCGCCGAAATTGTCTACGACACAGACGGCGCGCTGATCTCGCGTCGCGACTACGTGGGGCAGTTCGAATTCGTGGCCGACACGCTCGAGCGCACACTTCTGCCCGAGGGCTTCATAACAGCCGCCGACAGCACCTTCCACGTTTTCATACCTGACTATCAGGGCAACATCGTGGGAGTCTACAACTCCGCCACAAACTCCCTCGAGCAGTTCACCGATTACTATCCCTA
>URWH01000167.1 GCA_900551515.1 uncultured Porphyromonadaceae bacterium | reverse complement strand
GAAATTTTATCATCTTTTTGACTCGTTAGGAGTCAACTTTTTTCAGGACGAGACATTCCATAACTTATTATTTTGCCACAAAATAATACTTTTATATTGAACTTCAATGGATTCGCAAAGTATATTTGGAAATTTGGCGCGATTTTGTTTGGAAATTTGGCGCGAATGCAATATGCTATTGGGTTGGAGTTTTGAGCGGGAGCTAAACGTAGAGCTGCGGGTTGAAGACAATCCAGTCGGAGGTGTCGCTCGTGCCTATTTTGAGATCGAGCGGTCGGGGCGAGTAAACCCAGTTGCCAAACTTATCCTGAATGATGATGCCGCCGCGAAGTCGCTTGCCCTTGTTAGCCTCGGAGTGCATATATTCATGCAGGGCATTGTGCTTGTAGGGCGCCTCAGCATCGCTGCCCTCGGTCTTGGTGTCGAAAAGGAAGATGTCGCCGTTTTTCATGCGGATAATGTAATCCACATAGAACAGAGCCTTTTCGCCACGAGAATTTGTATATCCGATAGAATAATGAGCCTTACCTTGGTCGCCATTCTTGTACCAATATTCTATCGCGTCCTTATGCTGTTCGAGGAACTTCTCGAACTCGCGCTCTGTATCTGACCCGATACGTCCTGCCTTTGACTGCATATAAGGTAGCAAGGCATGATTTCTCATATCAAGCCTTTCATCGTAAAGGTCAACAGGATAAGCACGTTCAGCCGGAATAACCCAATCATAGCGTTTGAAAGCTCTGCGCTTGGCTTGCATCTGACGGATACGCAGTTTCTCGGCGTAACGCTGAATCGCTTTGTATATCACGCGCTCGAATTTCGGACGGTTGTGATGTACACTGTCGTTGGAGAGTATAATCTTCATCGCATCATACTCAAACACCTCAAAGAGTTCTTCCATAACTTCTTTGAGGCAACCGGCAAGTGTCTTGACACTGCGTTGCTCGAAGTCGTTGCCGAGAAGCCGCTTGCAGAAAGCAAGGAACATCTGCGTAATGTCAGCAACGTTGAAGATGTATGATGCTTTCGATTCAATGAGCTTTTGTCCGACTTCGCCGGTCATTTCAAGGTCGCGGACAACATCAATACTGACGTTCTTAACGCTGAAATTGATGCCGCGTTGATTTTTTGCGACTTGCTGGTTTTTGTAAGTTACGCTTTGTGTATCTACCGGCTCTGTGGTTTGTTTGTCGTCGCCGAAAAGCATATCTTCGGTAAACAGGGAGAGTTGTTCAATGTTCAAGCCCCACTCGTTGACAAATGTCTGTTTGAACACCTCTTTGAAGTCTGTGCCGAGACGGTTACGGTCAGACGATAACCGCTCGCTGTATTCCGAATCAAGCACTACGGGGTTAATATCCTTGCGGCGTATGGCTACCACATTAGTTGCGAGGTAGTCCATATCGTTCTTGACGATTTCCACCATTTCTTTTGCAAGGTTGGTGTAGACATAACCTTGATTTAGCCGTTGGTCGGTGTAATACTTCTGTTCGGGCATTCTCAGAATACGCCCGACAGTCTGCGCCGAGAACTTGTAGCTACCCATCTTGCGGAAAATAACGAGGAAGGCGGCACGAGGGCAATCCCAGCCCAGGGCGATAGCCTGTTTGAACAGCAGAGCCTCGGTCGGGTCGTTGGGCCGCTCGATAGTCTGGAGGTTGTCGGTCTTTTCGCCGGAGAGCCAAATGGCGAGTTTGCCATTGTCAACGGTGATGCCGTATGCTTCGAGTGCAGCCATGATGTCGGCCTTGACGGCATTATCTTCGGCTGTCAGCTTGTCGCTCTCGTCATTCGGAAGCTGAATAAGCAACAGCGGATTGATGTCAACTCCGAGCTCTGCGTATGCTTTGGCAAGTTCTTCGCGCTTCTGTATGCCGAGCCAAAGCAGGTGCTGATTGAGGTTGCCATGCGGATTGTTGAAGTTGAGAGCCGGATTAAGGATGATGTTTTCCTTAATCATTTCCTCCTCAATGACCTTTTCACGGTCAACGACTACGCGACGGTCGCCGACGGTGTCGGGTGTGGCCGATATACGAATTTCAAGTTTCGGGTCGATGGCCTTTAATACTGCCTGCGACTTCTTCGCGTTCTTGCCGCCGAACTGGTGCTCCTCGTCGATAATGACGATGATAGGCACATTGCGTTCCTCTTGGGTGAGGCGCGTTATTTCATAAAGCGAGAGTGAGGATTCGCCGCCTCTCACCATTTTGTTATTCTCTTTGTTGATGCTCTCCCAGTTGACGAAAAGAATCTGCCCCGGCTGAATACCCTCCGACTGTTCGAGGTCATCGAACATTATGGGTTTCAGGGTGCAGGTTTCGTCGAAGTAGTTGGATAGCTTGAAGTAGCTCTGCTCGTGCAGCTTGTTAGGGGCTATCCAAATATAAGCGGCTTCGGTGTACGGTGCATCGGGGCGTTCACGCAGTTCCTCATCAAGGCGGCAAAGCATCTCGGAGGCCATGATGGTTTTGCCGGAACCCGTGGGCGACTTGAATACGAGTGTATGGCGGTTGCCGCTCAGACCGAGCAGTTCGATAGTCTCGTTTACGAGTTTATCAATAGCTTTCTGTTGGTATTGAATCTCTTTCATTGGTCGCCTCCTTCCTGTTCATAGCCGTTGTTGAAGTCGAGAGTGCCTTCGGGCGCGGTTTCGGCTTCTTCCTCAATTATTTCTTCGACAATATCGTCGGGCGAGAATTTGGGTTTGCGTTTCGGTAGCACTTTCTTATAGGCATTGTAAATGGCATCGGGAAGTGCGCAGAGCGTCACGCGGTCTTTAACCTCGGCAAAGTCAGCCTCGTAGGGGTCAGAGCCGTAAGCAAACACATAAACCTTGATTTTCTCCTCGCCCGGCATCGTGGCAATAATTTTTGCAATAAACGGTATCGCCTGTTCATTGTAAATCACGAGCATTCGCTTGTCGCCATGCTCGAAATAGCGTGCGACATTCGGGTTGAGCTTGCGACCGCCAAACGGAGCCTCGGTATAAAGGTCGTTCTTTATGCAAAGCAAGCCGGTGGCTGCTCGCACAAGCTCTTTCATGTTCTTAATGGTCGGCTCGCTTGGTAACAACTCGGTACGGTAGTAGCGGAGATTGTTGTCGGTCTGACCGGCAACTTCTTCTCCGTTGGGTTTAGTGTAACCGTTGATTAAGCGCTTGTTGCGCTCGTAGGTTACATTCTCGCAGATGCCATTCTCATTGTTGGTGCAGAGTATGCAGGTGCGGTGGCCACCGTCCTCTGCGTTCAAATTCATTACTGCATGGAGCGTTGTGCCGGAACCTGCGAAGAAGTCAAGTATCGTTAAATCTTTACCATCAGTGAAGTTGATAAGGTATTTAATGAGCGAAACAGGTTTGGGATAGTCAAATACTTTTTGATTATTGAAGATTTCCGACAACATACGTCCTGCGTTTTCAGTCGTATCTACCCCGACCGAACTATCTATGAAGTTCGGCGGCACTTCCCGATTATAGTTGCTTCGTTTGTACGAAAGAACACCTTTCTTTGACAGCTCTATGTACAAGCCCTGTTTGATATTTTCGTCTAAGGTTTCCTGAATCCAAATGAAACGATTCTTGAATCTCACAGGGTTTGAGTTCTTACCATTTACAATGATAATATCATCCAAAAGCTCATTTGGGAACTTATCTGTTCCATACACTCCTGCTGAAATCGTACCGCTTTGTTGGGCGCAGGTTATGCTATTAGCAGGGAACGTTAGTATTTTGAAAGTGTTTTGTGGTTTAGTAAATGGGTCGTTGCTTTTACTTACTTTTTGAACCCCTCTGAATGTGTTATCATTGTTGGATGTTTTCCAACACAAGATATATTCGACTGTTCTTTTGACTTTTTTGAGAGAGCGGGAGGAGTAGCAGACTTAAACCAGTTCCACTGCCCCACAAAATTTTTAGGCAAAAAGATTTCATCACCTAAAAGGCGTAATGCAGCAACCTCGTTTTCATCAATAGAGATGAAAATTACACCGACATCACGCAATAATTTTTTTGCAAGTCTTAGTCGTTTTGACATAAACGACAACCACATCGAATGTCGATATTCGTTATCACTATCAATGTAATCGTCATTATATACGAAATCCTCGTTGCCAGTGTTGTACGGAGGATCAATGTAGATTACATCAATCTTTCCCGCGTGGGTATATGAAAGCGCGGTAAGGGCTTCGAGGTTGTCGCCCTCAATCAGCAGGTGGTTGGGGGCATCGGGATTGTCGGAGATTATAGCGCGGTCGGGGACTTCTTTAAGCACGGGAAGATGGTCGAGCATTTTCTGTTCGACTTCTTCCGGCTTGTCCTCCCAGACCAAGCCATATTTCTTTTTGGCGTTGAGCAATTCGAGGAGCGCACTCTTATCCTCTTTGCTTAAGCCGTCGAGTTCCTTTATTTTCCGAGCCAACTCTGCCTTATTCATGGTATAGGCGATAGATTAGTCGCCCAATACCCTCCTGCGACCGGATGAACAAAAAAAAGCGTGGGTATCCGTACCGTTGCTCATTCCAGTACTGGGGTTGTGGCTACCTAATCCATGAAATGAGTGTCGCAGATACCCACGTTTATGCAAATACCCCAAACCCACTCCATGCCGGTTAAGGCACAGAATGAGCCGGATAGGTATGCTACATACCCGTGAGCGTCTATCTTCACTTCATTCTTGATGGATTAAAACAGAAATTGCCACATTTCAGTACCCAAGAATAAAGCGCGAGTAAACGCCTTTAATATTTTTGTTACTCACGCCTTGATTTCTCGCTTGAAACGCCCGTGGCGTGAGCGTGTGGGCAAAATTAGCAAAAAGTTGTGATGAAAAAAACCGAAATGGGAAATTCGCTTGAATCGTTATCGAAAAATCCTTGTAGAGTCCAAGGGCAAATGCAATATTAACGAAAATGTTTGAAAAATTCGACAG
>URWH01000166.1 GCA_900551515.1 uncultured Porphyromonadaceae bacterium | reverse complement strand
CCCACATGGGCAGCGTGTCGTCGTCGGGGTTGGTGTCCCATTTGTAGGAGCCGCTGTGGCGGCGGTCGACGGGTGTGTCGAAGTCGAATGTATGTTTCATTGTTCAGCAGTTTGTGGCGATGGCGTCACCGCCGGTTTGTGGGGAGTGTTGCTTCAGGTAGCGCCATGTGAGCAGGATGAGGAAGATGACGCCGCGGAAGCAAAGCTCGATGCACATGGCGAGCCAGACGCCCCGCAGACCCATTGTCGGGGCGAGCCATGCGGCGAGCGTGAGCCTTACGCCCCAGATGCTCACGAGGTTCATGATACTTGGCAAAATGGTGCGTCCGAGGCCCACGAAGAAGCCGTAGATGACGATGGCGGCGGCAAACATCGGCTCGGCCCAGGCTTCGATGCGCAGGATGTCGGCGCCGAGGATGCGGATGTCGTCGACAGGTGTCATCACGCCTATGATCTGTGGCGCGAAGATATACATCACCACGCCGAGCAGGCCCATGACCGTCATTCCCGAGACGGTGGTGATCACGCCGAAGCGGTTGGTGAGTCGCCTGCGTCCGGCTCCGAGGCATTGTCCGGCCAGCGTGGTGGCCGCCTCTGAGATGCCGTAGCCGGGCATATAGCAGAGGCTCTCGGCGATGATAGCGAAGGCGTTTGCGGCTATAGCCACCACGCCGAGCGGGGCCACAATCACGGTGACCAGTATCTGAGCGCCGCAGATGGCGGCATGCTCCAGGCCCATCGGCAGACCTATCCTGACAGCTTTCGCCAGCGTGTGGCGGCGGGGCAGAAAGCTCCCGCGTTCGCCCGTCAGCTTCATGATCGGCGACCGCCGCACAAGATAATATATCATCAGGCCGGCGACAATGGTTTCGGCGAGCACCGTGGCAAGGGCAGCGCCTTCAACGCCCAGGCCGGCGCCGGGAATGCGGATGGCGATGCCGGCTATCGCGACAGTGCGCGTCGGGAAAATGAGGAAGAAATTGAGGATTACGTCGATCACGCACATCATCACGTTGAGTGTGCTCGGCACTTTCATGTTGCCGGCACAGCGCAGCATCGAGCCGCCAAGGAAGCTCATCTGCAGCGCTGGCAGGAATATGGCGAATATCAGGAAATAGCGCGATGCGTCGCGGTGTATCGATTCATCGCCGCGGAGCCATTGCGGAAGGGCGTCGCTGATGGCTATGCCGATAACAGCCAGTATGATACTGAATATGAATACGGCCATGAAAGCCTGACGCAGGATGTTGCGTGCGCGTCGGAAATCTTTGGCTCCGATAGTCTGTGCCACCTGCACGGAGAAGCCAGTGGCGGCCGCGCTGAGAAATCCCCAGAAGAGCCAGGTGGTAGTAGACACCAGCCCTATCGAAGCTGATGCCTCCGCGCCCAGACTCCCCACCATCGATGCGTCGATATACTGCATGGCGATGGCCGAAAGCTGTGCCATGATTGCCGGGGCGCTAAGATAGGCCGTGAGCCTGAGTTGTTGTCTCAGGCTCATTGTCTTGCCGTCGCGTATCATCGCGAGCAGCCGTTCGGTCGTGGTCAGCGGCTTTGCGGAGGTGTCGGTCATTCGTGGGTTTCTATCAGGCAGTCGGCCGGGGCCATGATGTTTTTGTCAATGATGATCTCGCCGTAGCCGAGGGCCGAGATGCGTCCCGATGTGGGGTTTTTCACACTTGTGATGCGGGAATTGACCACGGCGTCGACGATGCTTTCTTCAAACGCCAGGTCGGCGTCGGGGTCGAAAGTGCAGTTTTCGAGCACCAGTCCCTCGGCGTAGCACAGGGGTTGCGTGCCGGAGATGTGGCAGTTGATGAGGCGGAGATTGCGCGAGTGCCATCCGAGATATTCGCCTTTGAGGCGCGAGTCGCGCACGGTGACGTTGTCGGTTTCCCAGAATGCGTCTTTCGAGTCGATGTCGGCGTCGGCGATGGTGACGTTGCGGCAGTACTGGAACGAATAGTTGCCCTGCTGCTTGTAGTTGCGGATGCTGATGTCGCTGCTGTGCATGAACAGATAGTCGGCGCCCTGCACTTCCACATTCTCGAGCTCGACGTTGCGGCAGCTCCACAATGTCTCGGCAGCGTCGGGGATGCGCACGTTGGTGATTTTCAGATTTTCCATCTCGCGGAACATCTTCGGAGCCTCGACGAGGGTATCTGTCATCACCAGATCGCGCGAATACCATAAGGCGGCGCGGGCGCTGGGCGTGAAGATGCAGTTGTGGATGCGGAATCCGTCGACGTGCCAGAAGGGATATTTGCCTTCGAAACGGCAACCGTCGGCTTCGATGTCGGAGCACTCTTTCAGAGCCGACTCGCCGGCATGAACCGTGACGCCTTCAAGACGAAGATGATGGGATGCGAAAAGCGGACGTTCGCCGCCAAATTCCTGATTTTTTATGATATCCATGATGGCTGTGTTGTTTGATGCTTGAATTTGATGATGCAAAGTTACGCTTTAAAAAGATAAAAACATGGCATGCATTACGGTAAAAACAACCATTTTCACCGTTGGACGGATAGAACACACAGCGGCGGCGCTGCCGTGCCGGGCAACGTCGCCGTGTTACGTGGAGGGAATCGTCAGAGTCAGTCGATCTCGATCACTTCATAGGTTTGCGAGCCGAGGCCGTGCTTTTCGGCGGCTTCGAGGATGTGGGTGCCGTGACGTGAGTTGATGCGTTCGATAAGGGCGTCCTTGCCGGGGTCGGTTGAGTTGAAGACGGCGTCGACGCATGCGCGGTCGAGGGCCACGGGGTCGAGCGAAGCATAGATGCCGAGGTCGGCCATCTGCGGTGCTTCGGGATTGCCGTTGCAGTCACAGTCGACGGAGAGGCGGTTGGCTACATTGATATAGAGCGTGTTTTCGGCTCCGATGTGGTTGATCACAGCCTGGCATGCATCGGCCATCGATTCGAGGAAGTCATCCTGTTCGGGAAGGTTGCCCCACAGCTGGCTGGGGTCGTCGGTCTTGCCGGCGGTGTGGATGAAGGTCTTGCCGTCAGTCGAGCCGATGCCGATGGAGATGTTTTTAAGCGCTCCGCCGAAACCGCCCATCTGGTGGCCTTTGAAGTGCGACAGCACAACCATGAAGTCGTAGTTGAGGAAGTTCTTGCCCACGATGTCGTAGGGGAGGTGGAAGCCGTTGGTCACGGGGAGTTTTACCTGACCGTCGGCATCCATGATATCGACGACGGCAACGTCGGAGTAGCCGTGCTCCTTGGCGGTGCGGAGATGGTCGACGGTCGACATGCGGTTGCCGTTGTAGGCGGTGTTGCATTCAATGAAGGTGCCGTTGATCAGATGAACGAAATCTTTGATCAGCGCCGTGTCGAGATGGTTCGATTTGTTTGATTCGCCGGTGGAGATCTTCACGGCTACGTTGTGACCCTGAGCATCACGGCCGAGAGCCTTATAGATCTTGATGAGATTTTCAGGAGTGATGTCCTTGATGTGATAGACTTTCGACGGAGTCTTAGCCGAAACCGTCAGCATGCAGAAGAGTGCAGCGATTGCTAAAAGAGTTTTTTTCATTGTCCTGACTTGAATAATATGTTTAATAGAATTGTTTCAGAATGACAGTTTGAATCCGCCCATGGCTGTGATGCCCGGCATGGGATAGCCGCGGTTGATCATGTAGCTTGCGTCGGTGATGTTGTCGATGTGGGCCGACAGCGTCAGCCAGTCGGTGACCTCGTAGGTGGCTTTCATATTTAATGTGGCATAGGACTGCGTGTCAATGCCCTGCGCAACAAACAGATGAGCCACGCCGCGAACGTCGGCGCCGATGGAAAGCTGCTTAAGCGGCTGCCATATAGCGCCGATGAAATACTGATGGCGCGGAGCACCGACGAGGTCTCTCACCGTAGAGTGGAGATAGCTGTAGGATGCTTTGATGCGGAGTTGCGACATCGGCCGGCTGCTCATCGACACCTCGATGCCCTTGTTGCGGAAGCGACCGGTGTTGACGTTGTGGAAATCCACGGTCTGTATCATGTTGGAGCCGCGGGCGAAATAGGCGGTGACGTCGGCCGTGAGATAGCGCGAGAAGGCGTGGCGCGCCGTCACCTCATAGTTTATCATGCGTTCCGGCTGAAGGTCGGGGTTGGCCATGCGGTAGAGATAGAGCTCTCTGAACGAGGGGTTGCGGTAGCCCACCGACACGGAGCCTTTCAGCGACGTGCCCCACGGCATGCGCCATGTGATGCCGGCCTGAGGGATCCAGCGCGTGTGGAAGCGGTCGCTGAGCGCAAGACGCAGTCCGGAGTTGACCACCAGCGATTCGTCGAGCAGCGCCTGCGAGGCGGTGATGTAGGGCGAATACTCGGTGATGCGCTTGCGCGAGAGCGTCGACAGCGAGCCCGGCTTGTGGGGGTTGCCGCCCGAGACGGGCACGGCGCCCGAATAGGTGTCGTAGTCAAAGCCTGCGGTGAGGGCGGCGCCGGTCCACGGCCTGAAATTCTGATAGGCAAGCACACCGAGGCGGTTGTCGGTGCTGTGGAAGTGGCGCGGGTCGTAGATGGCATGGTTGCCGTAGCTGTAATAGACGCGCACGACGCCCGAAGTGAAATCGCCGTAACTGTTAGTGGCCGAGACGGAAGCCTCGCCGCGGGTGATGCTCTGGCGGTAGACGGCGGTCGATTCCGGATCGGAGAGTTTCGGGTAGACGGGATCGCGGCTCTTGTCGTTCATGAGCGTGAAGTCGGCGGCGGCGCGCCAGTGCTTTGAGAAATCGTAAGCTAATTTGGCATAGCCGCTCCACTGGCGGAATGTCATGCCGTCGATGCTGCCCGAGGTGCGGTCGTAGGACACGTTGACCAGCGAAGAGAAGCGGCCGAAGCGCGTGGTGTTGGTCAGCGACGACATCCACGTGTTGTAGGCGCCGTACTCCGACGAAAGCGTCGTGTTGGCGCCGTCGCTCTGGG
>URWH01000165.1 GCA_900551515.1 uncultured Porphyromonadaceae bacterium | reverse complement strand
AATAACGAGGATCGCAGCAGTGCATCAGATTTGGTGCTGCGACCCTGACGTTAACAAATTTTGTGGAATAGGCTCTGATTACGTCGCCACACCTATTTGAAATGGAAAAACAGACTGAAATATCCACTGTCGGCGAGTTCGGCCTCATCGACCGCATCACCGAAGGCATCACTCACGTCAACAGCTCGACCGTTGCCGGCGTGGGCGATGATGCCGCAGTGCTACGTTATCCCGACACCGAAGTGCTCGTCAGCACCGACCTGCTTGTCGAAGGCGTGCACTTCGACCTCACCTATGTCCCGCTCAAGCATCTGGGCTACAAGGCGGCCGTGGTCAATTTCTCCGATATCTATGCCATGAACGGCACCCCGCGCCAGATCACCGTGGCGCTGGGCATCTCGTCGCGCTTCACCGTAGAGCATATCGAACAGCTATATGCCGGCATACGCCTCGCGTGCGAGATCTATGGCGTAGACCTCGTGGGCGGCGACACCACGGCTTCGCGCTCCGGCCTCGTGATCAGCGTCACCTGCGTCGGCGACGCGCCCAAGGGCAAAGTGGTGATGCGCCGCGGCGCCCGTGACACCGATCTTATATGTGTGTCGGGCGATCTCGGTGCCGCATATATGGGCCTGCAGCTGCTCGAACGCGAGAAAAACGTTGGCGCCGGCGACAAGGATTTCGTGCCGCAGTTCGAAGGCAAGGAATATCTCATCGAGCGTCAGCTCAAACCCGAAGCCCGCCGCGACATCATCGCCGAACTCGACCGCGCCGGCATCGTGCCAACATCGATGATGGACATCAGCGACGGCCTTTCGTCGGAACTTATCCACATCTGCAAGGCGTCCGATTGCGGTTGCCGGATATATGAAGAGCGCATTCCCATCGACTATCAGACCGCGGTGATGGCCGAGGAAGTGAACATGAACCTCGTCACGGCCGCACTCAACGGCGGCGAAGACTATGAGCTCCTTTTCACCGTGCCGCTCCATTGCCACGAAGCGATGCAGAAGATGGCGGGTGTGAAAGTGATAGGCCACATCACCCGTCCCGAGCTCGGCTGTGCCCTCGTCACACGCGACGGCGTCGAGATGCCCCTCCGCGCCCAGGGCTTCAACCACATGGCTCCGCCCGAAACTCCGGCCCCCGAAACTCCGGCCTCCGAGGTCTGACAACACCTCATTCGAAACGCTGTGCCAGCGGCCATCCCGCTCCCGGCACAGCGTTTCTTTTTCTTCAATTTATTCTTCAATTTACCGCGAGGCGGTCAGTTTTTGCTACAGATTTGCATGCAATATCCGTGGAAATAGCTACCTTTGCACCGAAAACTACAAAGCACATTCATGTCATGATAAATCGCGTACTGATCCGAATAAAAGTAGTGCAGATGCTTTACAGCTATCTGCTGACTCAGGGAGAGTTCAAATTGCCGCAGGCCCCTGAAAATGCCTCGCGCGACCGGCGCTTCGCCTATTCGTTTTATGTCGATCTGCTCCTGTTGATCATGCGCCTTTCGGGCACGCGCCCCAATGCGGCCTCGCGTGTCATCGCCGGCGTCGACGACAACCGTTATCTCCCCGCCAACCGTGTGATCCGTATGCTCCGCGCCGACTCCGACCTTAAGGCTGTCGCCGCCAGCTCCGGTTTCTCCGACCGTTATCCCGACTCGCTCATCGAGGATTTACATGGCCGCATCACGCGTTCAGCCATCTACCGCAGCTATATCCACCAGCGCAACCGCGAGCTTGCCGACGATGTGAAATTCTGGACCGTAACGCTCGAATCCCTGTTTGCCTCCGATGCCGACCTGCTTGCCGCCGCCCGCCGCGACGACCAGTTCTCCAACGTCGGTTATGAAGAGGCTTTTACTCAGGCCGTGGCCACGGTGAAGAGCCTCGGCGATATCAGCGGCGCATATATCAGCGCCCGCAACGCTCTCACACGCTCGCTCGACAAGGCCTACGAGCTTTATCATGCCCTCCTTGCCCTGCCGGTAGAGCTCACTCAGGTCGAGGAACAGCGCCTGGATGCCGCACGCCACAAATTCCTCGCCACATCCGCCGACCTCAACCCCAACACTCGCTTTGTCGACAACGCGATGGTCAAAGTACTGGCCGAAAGCGAGCAGATGAAGGATTTCTTCGCCGCTCATCCTTTCTCATGGAACGACGACCCGCAGCTCGTCCGCTCACTTCTCGACAAGGTGATGGCCTCCGATATCTATAAGGCTTACATGGAAGCCGAAAGCACCGACCTGAAAGCCGACTGCGAATTCTGGCGCAACATTTTCCGTAATGTGATTCTCCCAGGCGACGAACTTGCCGAAGCGTTGGAAAATATGTCGGTTTACTGGAACGACGACCTCGACATCGTGGGCACTTTCGTCCTCAAGACTATGCGCCGCATCGCCGATGCCCGTCCCGGACAGGACATACTGCTTCCGCAGTACAAAGACGACGAAGATGCTGCCTTCGGCGGCGAACTGTTTGTCGACACCGTAGAGCATTTTGATGAATATCGCGAGCTTATCGACCGTTTCATCGACCGCCGTCAGTGGGACACCGAGCGCCTCGCTTTCATGGATGTGGTGATCATGACCGCTGCAATCTCCGAGCTGCTCAACTATCCGGCCATCCCCATCGCTGTCACCCTCAACGAATATATCGAGATTGCCAACAGCTACAGCACGCCGAAAAGTGGTCAATTTATCAACGGTATTCTCTATTCAGTCATAAATTATCTGAAAAATGTGGGCCGCCTGACCAAAAATTGAAAAATTTTTATTATTTTCGCGTATTGACTTTTAATAAACTCATTTTACAAGAACTCTTATAACCTCAGATTCAGATATGGCAGAATACGGTAACATTATTAACATTATAATGATTGTATTGCTGGTGTTCATTTTCTATTTCTTCATGATCCGTCCCCAGCAGAAACGTCAGAAAGAAATCCGCAAATTCCGTGAAAGCCTCGGCGAAGGCGACCGCGTTGTCACAGCCGGTGGTATTTATGGCAAAATCCGTCGCATTAAAGAAACTACTTTCGTGATCGAAATAGCTCAGGGTGTCAACATCACAATCGACAAAGGCTCGGTTTATCCCACTGCCGGTGATGCACAGCAGGATGGCGAAAAAGAAACCACAAAGTAAACCGACACCCCTCATCCATTCGACAAACGCAGAGATAAAATCCTTTATATCCGAGCCGCCGCCCCAAAGTGCGGCGGCTCATTTTTTTTTCTGCCGTTTTTTTTCAAAGGTTCAGCTTCTGCCCTTTTTCACATCTCACATCACTCCGACAATAATTGATGGAAAAGTCGAAACACCGCAACATCTTCGGCCGTTATTTAGCACTGATCCGCCGCAAACTCCGCACGCGGCGCGGGCGCAACGTCATGCTTTATCTGATGTGTCTGGTGGCTGCTACCCTGTTTTGGTTCATTATCTCTCTTGATGAGATCACCGAAAGGGATTTCGAAATACCTGTACGCCTGACCAATGTGCCTGACAGCGTGGTGATTGTGGGCGAGGTGCCCACGTCGCTCAACGTCATGCTCAAAGGCCGCGGCACTCAGTTTATCCGCTACCGGTTTGGCGAACTGCCCACGCTCGAAATTGATTTCCGCCAGTACAACGCAAAAAGCCGTGTGCTGCTGACGCGTTCAAAACTCGACAGCAAGCTGCGCGACATGTTCGGCCAGAGCATAGGCATTCTCCTTGTCAACCCCGACTCGATCAGCATCGGCTACACGAGCGGCAAAGGCTACCGTCTGCCTCTGCGCATCGATGCCGAAGTTTCGGCCGGCGCAAGCAGTATCCTTTCGGGTCGCATCAATGCCTCGGTCGATTCCGTTTCCGTCTACACCGTCGGCGATCTCCCACCGTCGGTTTCCTTTATCGAAACCGAGCGACTCGTGCGCGACAATCTCACCGACACCACCGTTTGCGAGTTGCGCTTGAAGCCGATTGCCGGAATGCAGATGCGTCCTGCGTCGGTTAAGGTGACCGTGCCCGTCGAGCCGCTTGTGTCAAAGCGCGTGATGATGCCGGTAAAGGTTAAGAATGTGCCTGACGATCAGCAGCTCGTGATCTATCCGGCACGGGTCGAGTTGTGCTATCTCGTGCCGAAGCATCTGGCCGATGTCGAGCTCCCGGTGGAGGTGAGCGTCGACTACCGGTCGATTCACGACTCGTCGAACAACGTGAAGGTCGACGTCGGTGATCTGCCTGTGGGTTACCGGTTTGTGTCGGTGTCTAACGACAGCGTGAAATATGTCATAGAGCGTTGATAGCTTCCCTATGAATCAATCTTCTGAAAACAATTCGTGCGTCCGCTCGCGCCTGATTGCCGTGACCGGAGGCATAGGATCCGGTAAGAGCGTTGTAAGCCGCATGTTGCGGTGTATGGGCTTTGCCGTTTACGATTGCGACAGCGAGGCCCGCCGCCTTATGGATTGCAGCGATGAGATAAAGCGCCTGATCGCGAGTGATATTTGTAGTGAGGCCGTGCGGCCCGACGGAAGCATCGACCGTGCCGCGCTTGCCGAAGCCGTATTTGCCGATGCCCTGCTGCTCCGGCGTCTCAACGATGCCGTCCACGAAACGGTGCGCCGCGATCTGCACCGCTGGTGCTCCGGGCGCCGGCTCGCGTTTGTCGAGACAGCCATACTCTATCAGAGCTCGCTTGACCTTATGGTGGATGAGGTGTGGGACGTCGTTGCCCCTGCCGACATACGCATCCGTCGCGTGATGGCCCGCAACGGCTTGACGCAGGCTCGGGTGGAGCAGCGCATCGCGTCGCAGGATTCCTTCGTTTCGCCTCGCCGTCATCAGTGCGTGAGGCGTCTTATCAACGATGGCGATATCCCCCTGCTTCCGCAGGTGCTGGCGTTATTGTCTAAGAGCTTGTTTAATAATAAATGTTGACGGCAGGGG
>URWH01000164.1 GCA_900551515.1 uncultured Porphyromonadaceae bacterium | reverse complement strand
GAGCGCTGCCCCGATCTTTTTGACGCACCATTAGTTAAAGCATCGCTTTAAATTTTGCTCTCATCTTAGCTAATTTAGCGACCTTAGCTATTTTTAGCCAATTTAGTTGTAGCAGCTGTGATAGCTGAGCGGGCGGGAAGGAGCCTGCTTAAAGCGATGCTTTAAGCGGGCAGGGCTTAGAGCTTGAAGCCGCGGCTTTCTATAAAATCGTGGTAGAGCTTGGAGAAATGCTCATTATCGTTCGCGGCATAGCGCACATCGGTGAACACTTGCGCGAGTGTCTGCTTGCCATTCTCTTTAATAAACCGGGCGCTCTCGGGCAACGACTCCTTATAAGAATACTCCTCCCGGATATCATCATCGCTGTAATCGCGATAGCGTTCCGAATGCACGATAGCGCTCAGCGGCAATCGGTCGGAGAGCGGAGCCTCGCCCTCGGGATACCCTACGGCGAGCGTAACCACGGGCACTACACGGTCGGGCAGTTCGAGCAGGTCGGCTATCGCAGGCGCATTGTAGGTGGTAGTGCCGAGATAGCAGCAGCCCAGCCCGTGCTGTTCGGCTATGGTGCAGAACTGCTGCGCGAAGATCGCCGTATCGATAACGGCCCAGACAAACGACTGAAAATTGCCGTATCCGGGCACGGCATCACTGATGCGGCACCAGTGCTCGAAGCGGTTAAAATCGGCACAGAACGTGAGCATCACCTGACAGCCGGTCGAGGCGGGCTGGCTGAAATGCGCAGGCGCCAGAGCACGCCGGCACGCCTCATCGCGCGTCACGATCACACTGTAGAGCTGCATATTTCCGGTATTGGGCGCGTGAGCCGCAGCTTCGAGCATCTCATCCAGCAACTTCGGGTCGACCGGACGGTCAGAGAAGTTGCGCACCGTGCGCCGGGTTGAATAAAATTCCATAGTCATTTCATTTGTTATCGGAAGTTTCCGCACCAAATTTAAACATTATTTTCAACCCCCACAACATCCGAAGCAACCTTTCTGGACACTTTCGACACCGCTCAAAACAGACATAACACTAACTATCAGCAAAATAGCTCAATATTTTGGAAAACTTTTCAACATTTTCCGAATTACCCGATTTTTTATTTTGATAATTGAAAAAATATCACAAATTTTGCAGCCGGGTTTCCTATAATAGCCCCACTTTTGCAAAACCGTCATTAATAATACCAATCTTTAACCACTACAATCTTCCCCCGCTCAAATCTCACAGAAACCGTGGAACAGAAAATCTACACTTACGACGAAGCCTACGACGCCACACTCAAATATTTCGATGGCGATGAGCTTGCAGCCCGTGTATGGGTGAGCAAATATGCGCTCAAGGACTCGTTTGGCAATCTCTTCGAGTGCACACCCGCCGACATGCACCACCGCATCGCCGGAGAGATAGCACGCATCGAAAAAAATTATCCCAATCCGATGACTCACGACGAGATTTTCAATCTCCTCGACCATTTCCGCTACATCGTGCCCCAGGGAAGCCCGATGACCGGCATCGGCAACGACTATCAGGTGGCCTCGCTGAGCAACTGCTTCGTCATCGGTGTCGACGGCAAGCCCGACTCCTACGGCGGCGTCATTAAAATCGACGAAGAGCAGGTGCAGCTGATGAAACGTCGCGGCGGCGTCGGTCACGACCTGTCGCACATCCGTCCCAAAGGCACCCCCGTCAAAAACTCCGCCCTCACATCCACCGGCCTTGTGCCCTTCATGGAACGCTACTCCAATTCCACGCGCGAAGTTGCACAGGACGGCCGCCGCGGTGCCCTCATGCTCACCGTCAGCATCAAGCACCCCGACAGCGAAGCCTTCATCGATGCCAAGATGACCGAAGGCAAAGTGACAGGCGCCAACGTGTCGGTGCGCATCACCGACGACTTCATGCAGGCCGCTGCCGACGGCTCCACGTTCCGCCAGCAATATCCTGTCGATGCAGCCCAGCCCCTCATCACCAAAGATGTCGACGCCTCACGCATCTGGAAAAAGATCATCCACAACGCATGGAAATCGGCCGAACCCGGCGTGCTCTTCTGGGACACCATCACACGCGAATCGGTTCCCGACTGCTATGCCGACCTCGGCTTCCAGACCATCTCGACAAACCCCTGCGGCGAGATTCCGCTCTGCCCCTACGACAGCTGCCGCCTGCTGGCCATCAACCTCTACAGCTATGTGCGCAACCCCTTCACCAAAGAAGCCACATTCGACTTCGACCTCTTCAGCAGCCACGTAGCCAAGGCACAGCGCATCATGGACGACATCATCGACCTTGAGAAAGAAAAAATCGACAAAATCATAGAGAAAGTCAAAAGCGACCCCGAAACCGACGAAGTGAAACAGACCGAGTTTCATCTCTGGCAGAAAATCCGCACCAAGACACTCAAAGGCCGCCGCACCGGCGTCGGCACCACAGGCGAAGGCGACATGCTCGCCGCCCTCGGACTCCGCTACGGCACAGCCGAGGCAACCGACTTCTCCACGCTCGTTCACCGCACCCTGGCTCTGGCAGCCTACCGTTCAAGCGTCAACATGGCCGGCGAACGCGGCGCCTTCGAAGTCTACGACGCCAAGCGCGAAGCCAACAACCCCTACATCAACCGACTGCGCGAAGCCGATCCCGAGCTCTACGAGATGATGAAAAAGCAGGGCCGACGCAACATCGCCTGCCTCACCATCGCCCCCACCGGCACCGTCAGCATCATGACGCAGACATCGAGCGGCATCGAGCCCGTGTTCATGCCCGTCTACAAACGCCGCCGCAAAGTGAACCCCAACGACACCGCCGTGCGCGTTGACTACGTCGACGACTCCGGCGACGCCTTCGAAGAATATGTGGTCTACCACCCTAAATTCATCGAATGGATGAAAGTCAACGGCATCGAAGTGCGCTCCGACTATTCACAGGAAGAGCTCGACCGCCTCGTGAGCCGTTCGCCCTACTTCAAAGCCACAGCCAACGATGTCGACTGGCTTGAGAAAGTGCGCATGCAGGGCAGCGTCCAGCGCTGGGTCGACCACTCCATATCCGTCACCATCAACCTCCCCAACGACGTCAGCGAAGACCTCGTGGCCCAGCTCTACTTCGAAGCCTGGCGCACGGGATGCAAAGGATGCACCGTCTACCGCGACGGCTCCCGCTCCGGCGTGCTCATCGCTGTCGAGAAGAAGAAAGAGCCGGCCGTGCAGTGCGAAGGTCACCCGATCGTAGCCAAACGCCCCATCGAGCTCGAAGCCGATGTGGTCCGTTTCCAGAACAACAAGGAAAAATGGATCGCCTTCGTAGGCCTCCTCGGCGGACGCCCCTACGAAATCTTCACCGGTCTCGCCGATGACGACGACGGCATCTTCTGCCCCAAATCCGTGACCCACGGCAAGATCATCAAAGCTGTCGACGACAAGGGCAACAAACGCTACGACTTCCAGTTCATCAACAAACGCGGCTACAAGACCACCATCGAAGGCCTTAGCGACAAATTCAATCCCGAATACTGGAACTACGCCAAACTCATCTCCGGCGTGCTCCGCTACGGCATGCCCATCGACCAGGTGCTCAAACTCGTAGGCGGCCTCGATCTCGACTCACAGAGCATCAACACATGGAAAATGGGCGTTGAACGCGCGCTCAAAAAATACCTGCCCAACGGCACCAAAGCCAAAGGCCAGCGCTGCCCCAACTGCGGACAGGAAACGCTCGTCTACCAGGAAGGCTGCCTCATCTGCACCTCCTGCGGAGCATCGCGCTGCGGCTGATAGCGCCACGGCACACAGACATTTCGGAAAGACACCGGCAGCAGACACAACGCCCGGTGTCTTTCCGTTTTTTTGCATATTGAAAAACTTTTATTACCTTTGGCTTCCAGATAAATCATACTTACATAACCCACACGCTCATCGCGATGAAACTCACATTCCATATCCCCTATCGCACCGTCCCGGGCGAACGGCTCGTCATCACCGGCAACGTGACCCAGCTTGGCAACGGCGACCCCGGCAAAGCACTGCCAATGAAGCCCGCAGCCGACGGCTGCTTCCACTCGGCAACCATCGAGACATCACCGGCCACCGCCATCATCTCCTACCGCTACCGCGTAGTTCGCGACGACGGCTCGTCGCGCGACGAATGGGGCCGCGACCACACGCTCCGTCTCGACTCCCATCTGCCGTCGGTCGAGATCCACGACCACTGGCAGGACATACCCGACGACAAAGCATTCTATTCATCGGTCTTCACCGAATGCATCTGCAAGCCCGAAGCCCCCGACACCCCTCACTCACTTAAACCCGGCAGACTGATGCTGTCGGTCGAAGCGCCCATGGTCATGCCCGGCATGCGCGTGGCCGTATGCGGTTCCGCCTCCGGCCTCGGCACCTGGGATCCCGCCAACGCGCTCCCGCTGAGCCATGCCGACTTCCCGCGCTGGACCATCCAGCTCCCGCTCGAGGATCTCGGCACAGGCATCGTGGAATACAAGTTCATCCTCATCCGCGAATCCGACCACACGGTCGTAGGCTGGGAACCGGGCGAGAACCGCCGCATGTTTATCGACGAAGAGCCCGACGCAGCATCGGTCATCGAAGCCGGAATGCGCCTCCGCCCCATCCTCGATCACTGGCGCGGTGCCGGTACCGCCATCCCCGTGTTCTCGCTCCGCAGCGACGCCGATTTCGGCGTGGGTGATTTCTTCGATCTCAAAGAGATGATCGACTGGGCAGCCGAAACCGGACAGCGCATCATCCAGCTGCTGCCGGTCAACGACACCACCATGACCCACTCATGGACCGACTCCTACCCCTACAACGCCATATCCTGCTTCGCCCTGCACCCGATGTATCTCCGCCTTCAGGAGATGGGCCAGCTCAACGACCGTCACCGCCAGTCGCAGTTCGACGCCCTCGCCCGTGAGCTCAACACGCTCGAGGAAGTAGACTACGAACGCGTCAACCGCGC
>URWH01000163.1 GCA_900551515.1 uncultured Porphyromonadaceae bacterium | reverse complement strand
CGGATATTCAGCGTTATCCCGACAACTACGAGGTGCTGTCCACGGATGCGGCGCTGCGGGCCGAGCGGATCACCTGCCGGCTGCGCCACCGCCAGCTCACGGCCGACGACTCTGCCATGCAGCGTTTTCAGGACGAAACAAGCCTTCAACTCGACAAATTATTGGCCGAAGCCCCTTATCTGGCCGAGGCCATCGACAATATAACACAAAAATAATGTCACAGATCACTACACAGCAAATCCGTCGATTACTCAATCTCGAACCGGGCGCTTCCGACCACACCATTAGCGTGTTGCTCACCGACAGCCGCTCGCTCACCTACCCCGACGAATCGCTTTTCTTCGCTATCTCCACCGCCACCAACGACGGCCACCGCTACATACGTGAACTCTACGAAAAGGGTGTACGCTCGTTTGTTGTCAGCTACATACCAGAATCGATGAAGGCCTTCACCGATGCCGAATTCATCGTCACCCCCGACGTCACGAAAGCACTCCAGGCCATAGCCCGCGAACACCGCCGTCAGTTTGCCGGCAAAGTAATCGGCATCACAGGCAGCCGCGGCAAAACGACAGTCAAGGAATGGCTCTATCAGCTGCTCGCCGACCGCTACCACATAGTCCGCAGCCCGCGCAGCTTCAACTCGCAGATCGGTGTGCCACTCTCGCTGTGGGAGATAAACCACGACACAGAACTCGCTATCATCGAAGCCGGTGTGTCGCAGCGCGGCGAGATGGCCTCGCTCAAATCCATGATCGCTCCCGAAATCGGCATCATCACCAACATCAACAACGAGCATGCCGACGGCTTCCGCTCCATCGAGCAGAAATGCGACGAGAAGGTGAGCCTAATGCGCGACTGCAAATGCCTGATCTATTGCAGCGACGACGAGATGATCACCCGTTCGGTAAGGCGCACATGCCACCCCGACATCGAGCTCAACTGGTCGCACACCGACGTCGACGCCCCCATCTTCGTCTCCTCCACCGAAGCCAAAGGCAACACCACGGTCATCACCTACAACTATCTCCACGAGACAGCGCAGATCACCGTGCCCTTCACTGCCAGCGCCGACATCCAGAATGTCATCCACTGTCTGGCCCTGATGCTCTATCTCGGCTGCTCTTCAGCGGAGATAGCTCTGAAAATGGCGCATCTCACCCCGGTGGGCACACGCCTCAACGTGATTGAGGGCGTCAACAACTGCATGCTCATCTACGATTCCTACACTTCCGATCTCCACTCGCTCACGCCCGCCATCGACTTCATGGCCCGCCGCGCCACCGGCTCACGCACGTCCACACTCATTCTCAGCGATGTGATGCACGAGAGCATGCCGCCGGCTCGCCTCTACCAGGCAGTGGCAAATCTGCTGCGTCACAGCCATATCGACCGTGTGATCGGCATCGGCGAGGAGTTCATGAACAATTCGCGCTATTTCGACGCTTCCGCCTCGTTCTATCCCGACACCGCCTCGTTCATGGCGGCCGTTTCGCCCGGCGACTTCGACAGCGAGCTCATCCTCATCAAGGGCGCGCCGCAATTCCATTTCGAGCAGATAGCCGACATGCTTGAGGCACGCCAGCACGAAACGGTGCTCGACGTCAACCTCGACGCCATAGTGCACAATTTCAACATCTTCCGCTCGATGGTGCGCCCCACCACAGGCATTGTCTGCATGGTCAAAGCCTCAGGCTACGGCGCCGGATCCTACGAGCTGGCCAAGACCCTGCAGTCGCAGGGAGCCGCCTATCTGGCTGTGGCCGTGCTCGACGAGGGCGTCGACCTGCGCCGCGCCGGCATCACCATGCCTATCATGGTGCTAAACCCCAAAGTGGTCAACTACCGCACACTCTTCGCCTACAATCTCGAGCCTGAGATTTTCAGCCTCGACATCCTCAACGAGATAATACGCGAAGGTGAGAAATATGGCATCACCGACTATCCCGTCCACATAAAGCTCGACACCGGCATGCACCGTCTCGGATTCCTTGAAAAAGATCTTCCGGAGGTGATCGAGACACTTCAGAATCAGAAGGTAATACGCCCGGCATCCGTATTCAGCCACCTCGCCGCAGCCGACTGTCCCGAGATGGACGACTACACCCTCAGCCAGTTTGAGCTTTTCGACCGCTGCTGCGACAAGCTGCAGAGCGGTTTCCGCTACCACATCATGCGGCATATCCTAAACTCCACCGGCATCAGCCGTTTCCCGCAGCATCAGCACGACCTGGTGCGCCTCGGCATCTGTCTCTACGGCATCCCCACGATGAACGACGGCTCGCAGGGCGACCTCCAGCAGGTGTCGTCGCTCACCACCACCATCATCTCCATTAAAGGATGGCCGGCCGGCACCACCATCGGCTACTCGCGCCGCGGCGTCTGCCACCGCGACTCGAAAATCGCCACCATCCCCGTGGGATATGCCGACGGCATCAACCGCCATCTCGGCAACGGCGGAATGCGCGTCCTCATCAACGGCGTCCGCTGCCCGTCGATAGGCAATGTGTGCATGGATGCGTGCATGATCGACGTTACCGATGTGCCCGACTGCAAGGTTGGCGACCGCGTGGAGATTTTCGGCCCCAACATTCCTGTCACTGAGATAGCCGAAACGCTCGACACCATCCCCTACGAAGTGCTCACCTCCGTCTCATCCCGCGTAAAGCGTGTCTACTACCGCGAATAATCGCAACAACGTCGCCGGCACGGTTCACACAGCATATAGACCACACAAGTCTATGCCTTTTGCAACGAGAGTGCTACGATTCTTGATAAAAGCGCTTTACTTGACACCACCTATATTATCGAACCGCCAATTATACTGAAAGCCGGATGCGCAAACCACGCATCCGGCTTTCAATTTTATGATATTTAGTATATTAGCGCAGACGGTCGTAGCTGCGGAGCAGTTTCTGGTCATGGCGAATGCTGCGATATGCGGCGAAGAGAGCCACGAGCGTGCCGACGAGAAGAAGTCCGCCGCCACCCCACTCTGGAGTTACCTTGGCCTGTACGCCTTCTATCTCTACCGGAGTGACCATAATATACACCACCACGAGCATCACTGCCACAACTATGAGAGCCGAGAGTGCGACAAGCGATTTCTGCAGCGGCAGTTTTTTGAAACACAGAATGGCTATGAGCATCAGCAGTATGCCTATAACCGAAGGCACAAGCAGTGCTATGATTTTACCGGCTTCCAAGGGATTAAGCTTATCGGCCGACACAGGGAGGCTGACGTCCCAGAATCCGAATGGCACGAACAGGAACACGACCATTACGGCAACAGCCATCAGAAGATACAATGTTTGCAGACGTTGAATTACCATAATATAAAGTTGAATATTGACATTTGAATTTTGATTATCTCTACAAAGATAAACAATCATTAGCCACAAAATGTAATATTCGTCCCCAATATTTTTCTTAATTTTGCATTTGACTCACAAAAACCAGCCATTATGACCAACCACAGCCCCTTATATTGATCAGTAACGACGATGGCATCGATGCTCCGGGATTGCGCTATCTTGTTGAACAAGCAGCCCCGCTGGGCCATGTCATCGTGTCGGCTCCTGATTCGGCTCAGTCGGGCAAGGCATCGGCCATCACAGTCGACGAACCGCTGCACATCCACCGTCACGACGACTATTGCGGTGCCGAGATGTATTCCGTCAGCGGCACGCCGGTCGACTGCATCAAGCTCGCGCTGCATGCCATAGTGCCACGCAAGCCCGACATCATGCTCTCAGGCATCAACCATGGCTCCAACTCAGGCAATTCGGTCATCTATTCCGGCACCATGGGATCCGTGATGGAGGCATGCATGGCCGGCATCGATGCTGTCGGCTTCTCACTCCTACACCATTCGTGGGCCGCCGACTTCAGCGGTTGCGCCGAAACGGTGCAGACTATTGTCAGTCACGTCATCCGCCACGGCTTGCCCGACGATGTATGCCTCAACGTCAACATCCCCGCGCGCTGCACCCCCAAAGGGATAAAAGTGGTGGAAGCCTCACGCGGCCACTGGACGGAGGAATACCGCGACTACACGGCCCCCAACGGAAGCAAATTCTACATGCTCACCGGCGAATATATCGACGAGGATCCCGACAACGCCGCTACCGACAACTACTGGCTCAAGCGGGAATATGTGTCGGTGGTCCCCGTGCGGCCCGACCAGACATGCACCGAAGCTATTCCCGGCATTCGTGAAATGCTTGAAAAATAAGAGCTTGTTTAATAATAAATGTTACCGTCAGGGGCGCATAGCTTGAGACGGATTTCGACATATGACGAAGGAGTGTACTTGATGTACACGACTGAGGAGCAGGGCGAAAAGCGGCCAAGATATGCGATGCAATTGTAATCGAATATTATTAAATCGGGCTAATATCAGTCTGTTGCTTTTCAAATCGAATATTAACATATATCAATTATCAGAAAAAACACCTTCAATTCGGCCATTCGTCGGCATATTTCCGCCTGCTCTTCGGTCGTTATGCACCGCATAACTCCCTCATCACAAGCAAAAATCTGCTCGATGACTGACCGCCCTGACGGCAACATTTATTATTAAACAAGCTCTAAAGCAAAAAAATCACTAACTTTGCACCCGTAAGTTCACAGCAATCACCTTTCAGAAGATCAAAGACAATGGCACAGAAACCATCGATACCCAAAGGGACACGCGATTTCGGACCCCTTGAAATGGCCCGCCGCAACTATATATTCGACACCATACGCACGGCCATGCGGCTCTACGGCTACAGCCCCATCGAGACGCCCGCGATGGAAAATCTCACCACCCTTATGGGCAAATACGGCGAAGAGGGCGACAAGCTGCTCTTCAAGATCCTCAACTCCGGCGACTATCTCCGCGGCGTTGATCCCGCGCTTTTATCCGACGGCGGCGATTATGTGAAACTCACCCCGCGCATTGCCGAGAAAGGTCTGCGCTACGACCTCACCCTGCCCCTGAGCCGCTACTA
>URWH01000162.1 GCA_900551515.1 uncultured Porphyromonadaceae bacterium | reverse complement strand
CCCGCCGAAGCATGTGAAGCCGCGCCCCAACGTCAACATAATGCTCTGCGACATTGACTGCTACCGTGAAGTGCCCCTGCCCGACAACGCCTCCGGCCGCGACTTCCTAAAAGCGCTCGAAGGCTGGTCGAAGATCTCCGACAACATCTTCGTATGGGACTACGGCATCAACTTCGACGGCACCACCACTCCGTTCCCCAACTTCCACATCATACAGCCCAACATACGCACCTTCCGCGACAACAACGTCAAGATGCATTTCTCGCAGATCGCCGGATTCCGCGGCGGCGACATGTCGGAGCTGCGCACATGGCTCATCTCTAAGCTGATGTGGAATCCCGACGCCGACGTCGACTCGCTCACCAACACGTTCCTCAACGGCTACTACGGCGCCGCCGCCCCCTACATCGGCAAATATCTCACGCTCATGGAAGGAGCGCTCCTCGGCAGCCGCATCCCGCTGTGGATCTACGACTCACCCGTGACCCATAAAGACGGCATGCTCAACACCATGATGCGCCGCTCCTACAACGACCTCTTCGACCGCGCCGAGCAGGCCGTGGCCGCCGACTCGGCGCTCCTGGCCCGCGTGCAGCGCTCACGCCTCCCGCTGCAATACAGCGAGCTTGAGATAGCCCGCTCCGAAACGCCGATGGACGTGCCCCGCATCGAGGCGATGCTCGACACCTTCGACACCCGCGCACGCCGCTTCGGCCTCGCCACCCTCAACGAGCGCAACAACACGCCCGCAGAATACTGCCGTCTCTACCGCGAGCGCTATCTGCCGCGCAACGAGCACAACCTCGCCGCCGGCGCCGCCATCACCTTCTCCAAACCGCTCCCCGCGCCTTACGACCGCCTCGGCGCTCCCTCGCTCACCGACGGCCTCTTCGGCGGCACCACATATAAAGATGCGTGGATCGGCTGGGAAGGCACCGACGTCGACGTCACCGTCGACCTCGGCAAGCCCACCGAGATCCACAGCATCGACACCGATTTCCTTCAACAGCTCGGCTCCTGGATCCTCCAGCCCAAAGCCGTCACCTATGCCATCAGCAACGACGGCATCAATTGGACGACACTGCCGCGCCACGATCTCGCCGAGGACCGCCATCCTAAAGTGAAATTCGTCAGCGTCAAAGAAACATTCGACAAACCGGCGACCGCCCGCTACATCCGCATATCCGTCGACGCCACCAAGCAATGCCCCCATTGGCACTACGGCACAGGCAACCCCTGCTGGTTCTTCCTCGACGAAATCACCGTCCTCTGACCCCCTGCCCTGCGGCGCCTTCGGATCTTGCCATATCTGCTGTCGCGCTTTGCGCGGCAGCGGATTATTTTATAATTTTGTGGTCTCAAATCAATCCGTTTCGCAATGCTCCGCCTGTCAGTCACTACCATATTGCTTTTGGCCTCGCTCTTCACGTTATATGCCGCCGAAGCCGATTCTACCGAAAAAGTCAACTATATCCCGCAAGTTCACGGCGTGGCACGGGCACGGTTTGAATACTCGACCGAGCACGGCGAATCACGTTTTCAAGTGCGCAACGCCCGCCTCAACGTAAGCGGAAAGATAGCCTCATGGGCCGACTATTATGTGCAGGCCGATTTCTGCGACCGCGGCAAGATAAAGATGCTCGACGCGTGGGCCCGCATCTGGGCCACGAAAGAGCTGGGCTTCCAGGCCGGCCAGTTCCGCATGCCCTTCGGCGTCGACCCGTTCCGCTCGCCGGCCACCTACATCTTCGCCAACCGCTCGTTTGTAGGCAAACAGATGTGCAACGTGCGCGCCGTAGGCCTTAAAGCCATATGGCAGCCGGCGTCGCTGCCGCTCTCCATCGAAGCCGGCGCCTTCAACCCGGGCACCATCAGCGACCACACCCCTTGGCACAACACACTGACCTTCGCCTCGAAACTGACGCTGCGTCACCGCAACGTCACATTCACCACCGGTTTCCAGTCGGTGCGCCCCGACGGCATACGCGCCAACCGCATCGACGGCGCCGTGGGCTGGCGCTCAGGCCGCTGGACCGTCGAAGGCGAATATATGTGGAAGCACTACACCCGCGACCGCTTCCGCGACGCCCACGCCTATCTCGTGTGGGCCGACTATGCCATGCCGCTGACAACCGGCATCTTCAACCGGCTCTCGTTTCAGGGCCGCTTCGACGGACTCACCGCCCACTCCTCGGCCGTGCCCGGCACCGACGGCCGCCTCATCACCGACGACCCCGCCCGCAACCGTCTGACCGTAGGCGCCACCATCAGCTACATCCGCACCAAATCGATGGGCCTCGACCTTCGACTCAACTACGAAAACTATTTCTATCACAGCGCCTATCGCCCCGATGCCGACGGCGGCAACAAGCTCACGGCCGAGATCGTGATCCGATTCTGACCGCCTCCCGGCCTCCCACACTGCAAGATAAGACAAAGGCGATGTGCGTCGGTCAGACTCAGCACATCGCCTTCGGTGTAAGGGCGGGTGAAAAAAGCTGCCTGTCAGTTCATTCTCACCTTGATGTTGTCGATAGCCATATAAGCAGGAGTGTTCAGGCCATAAGCGCCGGTATCGGAGCCGCTGAAGTTAAACTCTATCCGGTTGACCTTGCCGAGGCTGCTAAGATTGAGCTGCTTCCATGTGGTGGGGATTTCCACTTTCCGATCCGAATCGCGGAAGTCGGCCACATATTCGCTGACTGTGGAAGTGACATTGCCCTGAGCATCATAGCCCGTCACCGTCATCATGAACCAGCCGCGCACCTGCTCGAGCGACATTTCGGGATTTGAGCCGTAGGGATTGCCATTAACCATAACGCCATAGAGATAGGAGGTGGGGCAATACATCAGGTTCTCGATCAGATACTCCTTGCCGCCGCTGAAGCTCATCGATGCTGCCGACTGACTGTAAGCGGTATCATTATAGCCGTTGATCACGGCAAATGTGTTGGAGCCGTCGGCTCCGGCGCCGCTGTTCGATCCGTCGGTCGAATTGGTGTTATACACCGAGCACTGATTCAGATAAGTCATCCACCAGCCTTCGGCCTGTCCCTCGATGTCAGTGCGATAGTTCCACTGCGAGAGCACCGTGCCGCCGTTCCAGAAATTAAATTCGCCGTTGCTCTCGTTGATGCCGAAAAGGAAATCCACACCATCCATCAGCTCTTCCGAGCCGGTGGTGAACCGTGTACCGGAATATGAGGCATAGAGATTCTCGCCATACGACGTCGGGCCGGCCTTAACGCCGCTTGCATTCTCAAAACCGATCACCCGATAGTAATACGTCGGAGCTTCCGGCTCATCATCGGAACATGAAGCCAGCGACATGCATCCGGCAACAACAGCAAAAAGAAGTTTAAAATTTTTCATTGAACACATTATATATTAAAATTATACTAAATAAACGTCAACCCGAATGCCTGAAACAAGCATCCGCTATCAGCGCAAAACAATAGGATTCCGGGGGATAAAAACGACAAATCCCGTCGGCACATCAACGGACTGAACCGTGGATCACGCACAAACGGGAAAAACATTTGCAATGCAAGGATCTTTATCCTGTAATCTTACTTTCGGAAAGTAAAAAAAAGAACGCAAAGCCCATAATCCCGCAGGCGTGAATAAATCGGATTCAAAGTGATGTGGCAGGTCTTCTGACTTGTTCCGGCCGGACTGCGCCTTCTCATCCTCTCAACGGGAGGACAATGGCTTAAGTGCAATGGCTTGTGATGGAACTTACAGCAGCGGGCACTGTCGGGGATTCGCACCCCGTTCCCTATTGCAGCTCCCGAAGAGGCGACTCTTCGCCGGGGAGCAACCATATCGGCTGCGAAGATACGACATTTCCCACGAACCGCCAAAAGAAAAACGAAACCGGCTCTTATAAAAACACACAACCTAAAAAGCATAAATCGGTAAAAAGGAGCAGAATATTTGGCAGTTTACAGAAAATTTCGTTACTTTGCACTCTGTTTCGTGGCTCATCCTTTAAAGCTGCTAAAAAAGATGCGCTTAGCAGTGATATGAGAACTGAGATGGCGGCCACGGACCAAAGGTTTAAAACAATCGAAAACATAACAGATCTAAGTAACTACAAACAGCCATGTCAAAGATTTGTCAAATCACCGGCAAAAAAGCTATGGGCGGCAACAACGTCAGCCACTCCAAGCGTCGCACAAAGCGCAAATTCAACATCAACCTCTTCACCAAGAAATTCTATTGGGTAGAGCAGGATGCATGGATTCTCCTCACCATCTGCGCCAACGGCCTCCGCGTTATCAACAAAAACGGTCTCGACGCCGCTATCAAAGAAGCCGCCAGAAAGGGTTATTTAACTGAAATCAAATATTTAGAATTCTAATAAGATGGCAAAGAAAGCTAAAGGTAACCGCGTGCAGGTAATTCTTGAATGCACTGAGCACAAAGCCAGTGGTATGCCCGGAACTTCTCGTTATATCACAACAAAGAACCGTAAAAACACCACCGAACGTCTTGAGCTCAAGAAATACAACCCCATCCTCAAGAAAGTGACCGTACACAAAGAAATCAAATAATATCACCTCTTAATATCGACGCGATATGGCAAAGAAAACCGTTGCATCACTCCAGAAAGGCGAAGGCCGCACCTACAGCAAGGTCATCAAAGTGGTGAAATCGCCCAAAACCGGAGCTTACACCTTCCAGGAACAGATGGTTCCCAACGACGCCGTTAAGGACCTCCTGAAATAATCAGGGTATCGCCCTCAACGACTCGACAAGATATCAGCCGCCCACCCACGACACCCGGCGGCAGCGGGATCAGCCGAGCGCCACGCGCGCAAGCCCCTCCCGTCAACGAAACAGATCCGACCACATCCGCCCGACCTCAAAGGTTCGGCGGATGTGGCCGCTTCATCTCCTGCCCGTCAGGCCCGTTTGTTGCCGCCAAACCCTTCCGCAATTTTGCACCAACCGTGCCTGACTGCATCGTCAAGGGCGGCGGCTTCCAGCCGCCGGATATCCCACCA
>URWH01000161.1 GCA_900551515.1 uncultured Porphyromonadaceae bacterium | reverse complement strand
GGTACATCTTAACAACACCCGACCCGCCCTTTTGGATTTCATCCGCGCCGCCATCGCCTACGGCCGCGAGCGACACAATAAGTAACAATCAGAAAACACAACTCATAAAATGAACAAAAACACCCTTACCGGACTTCTGCTCATGGGCATCGTGATCATGGTGTTCATGTACATCAACAAGCCCTCTGAGGCCGAAATCAAAAAAGCGCAGCAGCAACGGCAGGAACAGCTCGCCGCCGAGAAGAAAACAGCCGACGCTTCCGAGCCTACACTCAACGTAGTCACCGACCGGCAGCGCGCCAACATCGCGGCCACCATCCGCAACAACGGCACCCTCAACGCCGAAGGCAACGCCTACACGCTCACTGCCGACGGCGTGCGCCTCACCCTCCCGACCGACTCCGGAGCCACCGTCGGCGGCGAAATCGTCATGAACGGCAAAGCCGTACCCGCAGCAGCGCTCCTCTATCCCTCGACCGACTCTCTGCCCGTCGACATCGCCAACGCCGCTCTCGACAAGCTCAACGCCGCCATCGACGATGCCACACGCTATCAGGGATTTGCACGCTTCCGCTCCGGCAGCGACACCGCCTCCGTGCAGCTGAAAAACGACGTGCTCAGCCTCACCATCGCCTCCAAAGGCGGCATGATCTCTCAGGCCGAGCTCCTCGACCCCAAATACACTCGCTATTCCGGCGGACAGGTTTGCCCAATTGCCAAAGGCGATGACGCCTACGGATTTATCATCACCGCCGGCGACACGAAATACGACACACGCCAGTTCTACTTCGACGCCGTCCAGGAATCCGACACCACAGTGCTCATGCGCCTCACTCCCGGCGACGGCGTGATGCTCGGCATCCGCTACACACTCCGCAAAGGCGCTGACTACACCGTCAGGATGGACCTCGTCCAGAACGGCATGGACGCCATAATCCCCGCCACCATCTCAGGCATGGACTTCGCCTGGAACCAGAAAATGCTCCGCAACGAAGCCGGCCGCATGTTTGAATCCGACAACAGCGCCCTCTACTACATGACCGCCGGCGGCGACGTCGACAACCTCAGCGAACGCTCCGACGAGACGAAGAAAGTCGACGAACCCCTGCAGTGGATCGCTTTCAAAAACCAGTTCTTCTCTACCGTTCTGGTTGCTCAGCAGGGCTTCACAAAAGCCGACCTAACGACCAAGAACCTCAACAGCGACCTCAGCTATGTGAAAGATATGGAAATGTCGGCACGCCATGAATACAAATCCGACCTTGCCACACCGGCCTCGCTCACATTCTTCATCGGCCCCAACTCCTATCCCCTCCTCTCCGGCCTCTCCGACACCATCGTGCCCGAGAAGGATCTCAAATTCACCAAGCTCATGCCTCTCGGCTGGGGTATCTTCCGCTGGATCAACACACTGATCATCATTCCGGTGTTTGACTTCTTCGGCGGTTTCATCGCCAACTACGGCATCATAATCCTCCTGCTCACCATCTTCATCAAGATCATTCTTTTCCCCTTCACCTACAAGAGCTACATGTCGCAGGCCAAGATGCGCGTCCTGGCTCCTGAAATCAAGGAGATCAACGAGAAATATCCCGGCAAGGAAAACGCCATGAAGCGCCAGCAGGAAACGATGAAGCTCTATTCGAGCGCCGGAGCCAACCCCATGTCGGGCTGTCTGCCCATGCTGCTCCAGCTGCCTATCCTCATCGCAGCATTCCGCTTCTTCCCCTCAGCCATCGAGCTCCGCGGCGAGTCCTTCCTCTGGGCCACCGACCTTTCGGCACCCGACGCCATCATACCCCTGCCCTTCTCCATCCCGATGCTCGGCGACCATCTCAGCCTCTTCTGCCTCCTCATGACCGCCGTCAACATCATCTACACACGCATCAACCTCCAGAACCAGCCCGGCGGATCGCAGATGCCCGCCATGAAATGGATGATGTATCTAATGCCCGTGATGTTCCTGGTGTTCTTCAACAACTACGCCGCTGGCCTCAGCTACTATTATCTGCTGTCGCTCCTCATCACCATCATCCAGACCTACGTGTTCCGCCGCATTGTCGACGAAGACAAGGTGCGTGCCACAATGAAAGCCAACGCCGCCAAGCCCAAAAAGAAAAGCGGTTTCATGGCACGTCTCGAAGAAGCCCAGCGCAAACAGCAGGCTATGCTGCGCGAGCAGGAGAAACAGCGTGGCAAAAAAGGAGGACGCCGCTGACCGTCATTTTTCCCTCAGCACCTCCCAAGGCAATATCTTGAATTTATGTTGAACTAATTTAACCTAATAAAACAACCAAAATGATTAGCAACAAAGTACAGGACGCCATCAACGCCCAGATCAACGCCGAATTCTGGTCGGCATATCTCTATCTCTCAATGGCAATGCATTTCGAAGCCGAAGGACGCACTGGCGTTGCCAACTGGTTCCGCATCCAGTTTCAGGAAGAACAGGCTCACGCCCAGATCTTCATCAACTACCTCAACCAGCGTGCCGGCCGCGTGACACTCAAAGCCATCGACACCGTCCCCACAACATGGGACTCGCCCCTCGACGCTTTCAAAGCCACGCTCGAGCACGAACAGAAAGTGACCGCCCTCATCAACGGCCTCTACGCCATAGCTGAAGCCGAACACGACTACGCTACACGCGACCGTCTCAACTGGTTCGTCAGCGAACAGGTTGAAGAAGAGGACAACTGCCGCACGCTCATCGACAAGTACACCCTCATCGGCGACGACGGCATGGGTCAGTACATGCTCGACCAGGAACTGGCCACACGCACCTACGTTGCCCCCTCGCCCCTCGCAGCCGAATAATCCGGCCACGGCATAAAATCACAGCAGCGGCGCCATCTCTTCACCGGGACGGCGCCGCCGTTATCTCTGTCTGTCAGATATTTATCCTCAGTAAACACGCCATCTGATATCCGTTGCTCCGCCATGGCGCGTAAACAGGTCGGTGAACGTTTCGGCCACCGCAGCGGGATCGACAGCGGTATCAAAAAGATGCACCGTGGTCAGCAGCCTCCGTGTCGACACCGAAAGCTTGGTGCGCTCATTGTCGCTCGTGGGCGTGCCTATGCCGCCTATATCATCGCGAAACACCGGCAGCCCGGCTATGTTCAGCGACCCGCGGCCTATACCCTCATACGGCTCGCCCTCGCGGCCGATGCCAAGCCGGAGCGTGTCGCCCACAACCTTGTCGGCATCGAAACAGCCAACGGAGCACCCCGTCAGCAGCGACAGCTCATTGCCGGCATCCACCAGCGCGCTCACATTGTAGAGGCCCAGACCGCGCACTATCCTGCGCATCATCTGCTCCTGCGACGGACGGTAGCGGTTGGGATCCTTGCCGCACGCCTTATAGGCCGCACGCGTGGCCGCTATAGCCGGAATCATGTTGATATCAGCCACTTCATAGCGCTCCGCTATCCCGGCGGCAAGCTCAGCCATTTCGGTTTTCTGCCGGTCGGAGGTCGCGCCGTTGCTCACGCCGCACTCAAAAAGCATAGCCCGGTAACCCGGCACGCGACGCCGGAATTCATCTTCAATTATCAGTTCCATCTTCAGCAGTCCTATCGCGCCAGAGCCTCATACACCCTGTAGGTGCCTTCCTTCGACACCGTGAACAGCAGTGATCCGTTCCAGTCAACGATCCTTATCCATGAATCCCACGGCTGCCAGGCGCCGCCCGAGATACGCCGGCGTCCGGTGAGATAAATCGTATCGTCGACGATGCGTACGCGGTAGCTCCAGCTGCCGTCGCCGGCATCGCTCCACAGCAGACGTGTGCCCTCGCCGTCGGTTATCACCTGCAGGGACTCATACGGGTTATTGTTCTCATAACTCGGCACAAAGCGGTTCAGGCACTGACCGGTCTGGAAATCATACGCCCCGTATTCCTTAAGCTTCAAAAACACATTCTTCTCATTGAGCGCCCACCAGTAGCCGCGCGAAAAATCAAGCGCGCTGCAAGTCATCGATGCCCCTGCAACCATCAGAACGATTGCAACCAGCATTCTCAAAACACATCTCTTCATTTCTTATACATAATTTTAATCAACCGCAAAATTCGTCAGAATCCCCCGAATCTCCAAACATTTCCCCAATTTTCCACCCGTAAAACTGCGCTCATGCTCATGCCTCATAAATCTCTACGTCTCCGCATCCTATAAAAACCGCCCGCACCCAGTTTCTCCGCCCTACGACGCACGCCTCACCGACGCCTGACTGCTCACCCGTCAACGACTCCGCCCACACCTCCGTCCGGATGGCAGGGCTCCAAAAACCACCAATCTGCCATGTATTATCCCCATAGCCCAACATCCCCCCCCCGCCCACCGCATCGGCAGCGTCCCGGCAAAAAGCAACTGCGCCGTAAATAGCTATGACACGTCCTTTTGCCATTAATGGGTGAATCCTGTGAACATTTACCTACTCTTATATTCATCTTTAAAGTGTGTCAATGAAAATTTATAACTATATTTGCGCGTTTTTTAACTAAATTATTTAAACTATGAAAAAATTACTTATCGCTATTGTTGCTCTCGCAATGGGTGCCACGGCTAATGCCCAAGGCTTTGTCGGTGGCACATTAGGATTGGACGTGCTTCATGTAAGTCGTGACGGCGGTTCTGAAACCCAGACTATGTTTGAAATCACACCTGAAGTAGGATACAATTTCAACAAGACATGGGCTGTCGGTGCTCAGCTGGGCTATGGACTTACCTCAATCGAAGGTGAAACTGTCAATGCCGTGAGTGTTATGCCTTTTGTACGTGCTACATTCGCAAGAGTAAGCATCGTCGACTTCTTCGGCGAAATCGCTGCCGGCTATGCCTATCAGTCAGCCGGAGGTGACGGCGTCAGCGGCTTCACCATGGCTTTGCGTCCCGGTCTGGCTGTCAATCTTTCTTCCTCGTTTGCTCTCATCGCACGCACCAATTTGGTAGGGTATGAGCACTGGGATGGTCTTAATATCGTAGAATTTGGACTTAATAAGGGATTTGAACTTGGCGTCAGCTTCAAGTTCTGATCAACTTCTACGTCTGCCGCTGATTGTCCTATGCGGCAAAAAAGAAAATCGCCGCGAATCCCC
>URWH01000160.1 GCA_900551515.1 uncultured Porphyromonadaceae bacterium | reverse complement strand
TCAACCATTTTCAGGAACGGACAATTTGTGCGGGGCGGGATTTATAATTATCTTCGCAACCTCAAATTCTGACAGGACTATGTGGATACTGCTTGCTCTTTGTTCGGCGCTATCGCTGGGATGCTACGACATCATGAAGAAGCTATCGCTGAGAGGCAACAACGTACTTATCGTACTGATGCTCAACACTCTCTTCGGAGCCATACTGATGTCACCGGTCATCATCTCTGAGGTTGTCGCCGGCGGCACGGGCCTGGGTGGAACGCCGCGCGGCCATCTGCTCATCATAGTGAAATCGCTCATTGTGCTCGGGTCGTGGATTCTGGGATATTTTGCCATAAAGCATCTGCCGCTCACCATCCAGGGGCCGATCAACGCCTCGCGGCCGGTGCTGGTGCTGGTTGGGGCGGTGGCCATATTCGGCGAACAGCTCAACGTGGTTCAGTGGTGCGGCATCATCATCGGATTCATGTCGCTCTTTTTCATCTCCCGGCTCGGCGCCAGAGAGGGCTTCTCGCTGCGTCACAGCCGCTGGCTGTGGATGGCTGCGGGAGCCGCGCTGCTCGGGGCGGTGTCGGCGCTCTACGACAAATATCTCATGCGATACTACCGCCCGCTCGATGTCCAGGCATGGTATTCGCTCTATCAATGCCTCATCATGGGGCTGACACTATGGCTTCTTTCACGCTCGTCGAAAGCCCGTGACAAAGCCGACAAATTTTCGTGGCGCTGGACCATACCGCTGATTGCACTGTTTCTGACGGCTGCCGACATAGCCTATTTCTACTCACTCTCACTTCCCGGATCAATGATTGCGATCGTGTCGATGATTCGCCGGGGCAGTGTGATAGTGCCGTTTCTCTACGGTGTCGTAGCGTTGCACGAACGCAACGTCCGCGCCAAAGCCGTCGACCTCGCCGTTCTGATGCTCTCGCTGGCATTGCTCGTCGTCGGCTCCACATTATGAACCGGCATGCGTCAGCAAAACAAATGCGGCGAACCAAGTCCGCCGCATTTGCTTATTAAGGGTATTTCCTTGCGAGATTATCTGATGTAGACCTTCGCCGTCTTATCGCCACGGCGCACGATATAGATGCCGGGAACGATGTTTTCAGCAGCTACCTTTACGCCTTGGAGATTATAGAATTCAAGCGGGCCGTCATTTTCATCGCCGAAGATATCGGTGATGCCCTGTACGTCTTCGCTGAAAGTAGCGGTAACGGTCACGTCGCCGGAAACAGGCGAGAGCACGAAGCTCGTGGCATTGTTGTATGCATCGGTGAGATCCGGCATTTCAAGCGACACGAAACGGTCGGAATTGTTTTCCATCGAAAACGCCTCGTCGCCATTCTCAATCACTACGGCCGTCAGGACGCGTTCGGCCTGAGGAACGAAGATGAAGGCTACCGATGTTTTAGCACCGGTGGCTATTGTCGAGCCGTTGGCAACCTCCGCAGCATCAGCGGCGGGTCGTCCGGTAGTTTTGTCAAGTTTGGTCCAGCCTTCAACAGCGCCGTCACCGTTGACGATAAACGACACATTGCCATAGGCAGTGACCTTGATCCAGAAATCGAAGACACATTCGCCGTTGTCGCTGCCCGACTCACCATACAGACAGGGATCAGTATTATTCCAGTCGTTGAAATAGCGTGCGCGATAGAATCCCGAAGGAGTTCCTTCAGGTACGGTAAACGTAAACTCAACGGTGGGATGGTTGCCGACACCAGCCTGGTAGTTTCCGAAGAGAAGGTCATCGTAAGTGAAGCCATTGCTGTCGAAGTCGACATAGAGGAACGTATTGACCCAGTCGCCGGCACCTGTGCCGTTAACGGTCACCACCTTGCCCGGCTCTGTATTGAAAACGCTCGAAGTGCGGTCGAACACAACATTTCGGCCACTCGTCGATCCGCCGCCGGAAATGGTAAGTGATGTAGTCTGGTCGTTGAAAACCACCTGCGTAAGATAACGGTCGGCGCGGTTGGTCTTGCCGTTGCTTACAGAGCGACCGCTCGCAGGCTGGGGATCACAGTAATCGATATCGGGCATCGATTCGTCGACAATAGTGGCAATGAACGTAGAGCCGGCTCCTGCACCGCTCACCCAGTAAGCGAGCCTGTCGTTGCGGCTATTCATCCTGTGGGTGGTAAAGCCGAGCTGATGAAGGTAAAAGCCGTTGCTTTCGCCTGAAAGGCTCGTGCTTTTCGTCGGGATCCAGTATGTATTGTTTGTGGAGGCAACGGGTTCGGCGGTCATAATAGGATAGACGCTGCCGTCGTTCGACGATGTGACGCTTGTCGAGGATGAAAGCACATAGCCTTCACCGGCACCGCGGTTAACGATCTTGAAGCCGTTGATCACGTCGCCAATGAATGCCCACTGCGTATTATGGCCTGTTGCCGATGCAGTGAGATCGATATATGACAGTGACGGATCATGAATGATCTTGTTTTTATTGGCCGTGATGGTAAGGGTGTACCATCCGGTCGATTCATCAATGGCGGAACTGGTTTCAAACGGCAGATTCTGAGTGAGGATGATATCAGCCGACACATCCTCGTTGGGCACCGTACCTTCGGGGACGGCCGACAACGAATAGTAGTCTGACGATGCCTCGCAATCCAACGACACTTCGGGATAAGCGCTTCCGGCCATCACATTATATTCCTTAGTGGCTACAGTGCGTCCGTCGAGTTTGATGTTGTAGGTCACCGTGCGGCGCTGCAAGCCTTTGCCTTCCTCCACAAACAGACCTTCAATGAGCACATCACCGTCGATCACGCTTCCGGGAATGGTGAAGCAGTCCTCGGAATCAAACTGATCAAGATAGTAGAATTCATCGCGGTATTGCGGAGTGCTCTTTACTATAGAGTCGCCCGTAATGTTATAGCCGTGACGTACACGGATACCATTGTATTCAAATCCGTTTGAAGGATTCATCTTTATCTTGAGAGCCTGTCCGAAAGGCACCTTGTCGTTGTTGATGGTAGCTCCGGTAGAGGCCATGAGAATCTCGCCGTTGCGGTTGTCCTGACTCACGCTCACCTGATCCTCGTGAATATTCAGCAGTACGTCCACAATACCGCCGCCGTTATTCAGTATGGAGTTGTCGCCCGAAACGTTGCCGCCCGGATCTATTTCGTTCCAGTCAAGTTTGTAGCGCATGCGGTAGATGCCCTTTGCAAGATCCGACGGGATGGTGAATGCCGGTGCGTCGAGGCGGTTGAAGCCGTTGTCGCTCTCGGAGATGGATGTACCGGCCGAATTGTGTGCATTTCCCGATGAACCGCTGCGATAAAGCGAATAAGCCATCAGGTCGGTGGTGGTATCCAGAAGATCTTCGCTGGTCACGGCAGCACTGTACTGGCCGTCTTTCCCACGGTCAATATATATGTAGGAATGCATCCATGTGCTGCTATATCCGATTGTGGCTGTGATATTATCGCCGGCTTTGGCCTTGAAGGGAGTGTCGAACATCTCCATATAACCTTTAAGCTGGCTTTCCGAAATGGTGATCGACTGGTTGCCGTCGCTGCCGCCGTTGAAGTTCACACCGGTAATCTTGCGGTCAGAGCGTCCCCAGGCTGCGTCTTTGGCAAAGTTTGTCGCATAATCCTCCACGCCTATGCGCGGACGGATCTCATTGTTGATCACGATGTCGTCAACATAAGCCACGAAATCGCCGTCGAGGGTGTGAGGAGCCTCACAGTCGGGCACCACGACAAGCGAATAGATGTCTATGCCGCCGTTGCCTTTGATGGGGAACACGGCATCGAACCATTCTCCCACTTTCACGTCGGATACCGGAAACGACCAGAATTGCTCGACATCATTCGACTGGTCGGCGCGGTTGCTTCTTTTGCCAAGGCCTATGAGCATCACACGGCCTTCACGCGGCTTGTAGATCATCACATGGGCATAACGCTGTGTAGGCGTGAGTTCGAAAGTTTCCTTAAGGTCTATTTTTACGCCGAAAGTGTTGGACCCGAAGCGCGAACGCTGCATGCCGAGAATCTTGTCGGAGTTATTGCCGTCGGCCGTTTTGAGGTGATTGTCGACAACGGCTACATTGCCGCTGAGCTCGCCGGTGCGGAATGGAGAAGCCTCCCATGTGTCATACACTCCGAGGGCGGCGTAATCTTCGGTCTCGAAGGTGATGGTCTGTGCCTGCACAGCTATTGGGAGCAATGCGAGACCACACAGACCGATATATTTTTTCAGTTTTTTCATTTGTGATGGAATTGGATATTAATAAACCGATACTGTGTGCAGAAGCGGACAAGCACGGCTGTCCTCGATGGTGATGCGCACGAATTTAGCCGACGTGCCGCTGTCGTAACTTGCCGAAGTAGAGCCGTTGAGCGGAATTATTCGTTTGTAGCCTATTGTGGTCTGAGTTACAGCAGTGGCTTTCTGAGTCCATGTCGAACCGTCGTTGCTTGTTTCGATCTTGAAGCCTTTCACGCGCTGGCCTTTTTTGATGTATTCCATCATGCTGACATAGCGGATGGTCTGCGGAGTGTCCCAGGAGAGAGTTATGGTGGCCGAGACAGTGCCGTCGTTCGGAGCCCAATAGGTATCCTTGTCGCCGTCTATCATGTTGGCGGCATCATAAGTGCGCGAGGTGCCGTTGGCACGAGCCTCGCTCACTTCTATCGACGCATTGCGCGCCAGATCGGTTCCAAGACGTGTCTTGAGCATGTTGCCGAGCGAAGCAAGAGTATTGACGGTACTCGTAGGCAGAGAGCCTGATTTATCGGGGGGCATATTAAGGATGAGGTTGGCGTTGCGTCCCACGGTTTCAAGATACATCTGAAACAAACGTTCAGCCGTAAGATCGGTCTGGTTTGCATGCCAGAACCATCCGGCACTCGTGCCTTTGGCATCGCTCTCTCCGGGAAGCCATATCCATCCCTGTTCCTGACCGCAGTTGCGGTTGGCATTCTCAGATGAGGCTCCGCGCTCCATCATGCACCAGTTAGTCTCTCCCGCATAGCCGGATTCGTTACCTATCCATCGTGCTTCCTCACCAACGCCCCACATCACGCAATTGGGGGCCACTATTGTCCACGTAAAATTTTAATAATTGCTTGTAATCGCTGAAATTTCAGTTGAATA
>URWH01000159.1 GCA_900551515.1 uncultured Porphyromonadaceae bacterium | reverse complement strand
TCAAAAAATATGGGGCTATGCAGGTGGAAAATTGCGTTTCGACTTTGACTTTAGGTTTTTATTATCGGAGATACATATTTTTCGACACTGATTCTTAAAATATCTCAATTATTATTAACTTTGCAGATGGATTTTGGCTTTCAGTCCAATATTCCACGGACAATATATTGCAACCGAATATGTACAGATCAATTTCTTTGAAACGCGGCCTCGATCTGAGACTCCGCGGAGGCATAGCGCCCGGGGCTGAAACGGCGGCAGTGAAGCCGGACCGGGTGGCCATGGTGCCCGACGACTTCCCCGGATTCACGCCGAGGGTAGCCGTAAAGGCCGGTGATCATGTCGACGCCGGTCAGGCGCTGATGACCGACAAGGTCAATCCGGCCATAACCGTTGTGTCGCCCGTCAGTGGCACCGTTGAAGATATAGTGCGCGGCGAGCGCCGCAAGGTGCTGCGCATTGTGGTGAAAGCCGACGAAGGCGCTCCCTGCGAGGCGCATCCGGGCAAGCCTGCCTCCACGCCCGAAGCCGTCAGAGAATCGCTGATGACAGCGGGCCTGTGGGTGATGATGCGGCAGCTCCCCTACGACATAGTGCCCGACGCTCAGGCCGTGCCGCGCGACATTTTCGTCACCGCTTTCGACAGCGCTCCGCTCGCGTCGCCGCTCATGGGCCGCGTCGAGGGCAAAGAAGCGGCAGTGAAAGCAGGGCTCCGCGTCCTCGCATCGCTCACCAAAGGCAAAGTGTATGTGAGTGTCAGCGATGAGGCGGCAGCCGCCAAGCTCGACTGCGAGGCCGACAACATCGAAACCGTGATCATAGCCGGTCATCATCCCGCCGGTCTGGCAAGCATCCAGGCCGACAACATAGCGCCCGTCAACAAGGGCGAGACGGTGTGGATGCTCGACATCGAGACGGCGGGCCGCATAGGCAGCCTCGTCACCGACGGCACCTGCTCATGGGCCACCACCGTGGCGATCACCGGATCGGACGTGACGACGCCTCACGAGACAGTCACCGTGACGGGCGCCGAGATAGCCCCGCTGATCAAGGGCCAGCTGTCGGCCGACGCGCATCACAAGCGCATCATAGCCGGCAACGTGCTCACCGGATTCAAAGAAAGTGCTGAAGGATTTCTCCGCTATCCCTACCGTCAGCTGACGGTGATACCCGAAGGCGACGACGTGGACGAGTTCATGGGCTGGGCATCGCTCTCGACGAAAAAGATGAGTGAGAGCCGCTCGTTCCTCTCGCGTCTTTTCCCGCGGCGCCTGTTTGCCCCCGACGCCCGCATTAACGGCGGACGCCGCGCCATGATCATGTCGGGACTCTACGAAAAGACGCTCCCGATGGACATAATGCCCGAGCACCTTATAAAAGCGATCCTTTCGCGCGACATTGACCGCATGGAAGCCCTCGGCATCTATGAAGTGACGCCGGCCGACTTCGCGCTCTGCGAATATGTCGACCCGTCGAAGCTCGAGCTGCAGAAAATAGTGCGCGAAGGACTTGACTATCTGCGCAAAGAGCTCAGCTGACCGACCGCCGCATCACAAAACCCCACATTATTATATAAGATAAGCGATTATGCTACGAAAATATCTCAACAAAATAAAGCCCAACTTCATGCCCGGGGGAAAGCTTCACGCGTTCCGGTCGGTGTTTGAAGGATTTGAGACTTTTCTCTACACTCCCGAGACCACCTCGACCTCGGGCGTGCATGTGCACGACGCCATCGACTCCAAGCGAGTGATGATCATCGTGGTGATAGCCCTGATGCCGTGCCTTCTGTTCGGCATGTACAATACCGGCTATCAGAACTTCCTGGCCTCGGGCCTCGGCACCGAAGGCCATTTCTGGGAGATGCTGGCCTATGGCTTCCTTGCCATCCTGCCCCGCATCGTGGTGACCTACGCCGTCGGTCTGGGCATCGAATTCGCCGTAGCGCAATGCCGCGGCGAGGAGATACAGGAAGGCTTCCTTGTCACCGGTATCCTTGTGCCGCTGATCTGCCCGATCACCACGCCGCTGTGGATGCTTGCCGTGGCCACCGCCTTCTCAGTGATCTTCGTCAAGGAAGTGTTTGGCGGCACGGGCTACAACGTGTTCAACGTTGCGCTCGTCACCCGCGCATTCCTCTTCTTCGCCTACCCCGCCTCGATGAGCGGTGACAAAGCGTTCATAGCCAACGAGCCTATCCTCGGGCTGGGCGGCAACGTGGTGTATGCCGACGGCGTGTCAGGAGCCACACCATTGGGTCAGATAGCCACCGGCAGCCACGACATTGTCAACGCCGTGGGTGATCCGGTGAGCACCTGGGACGCCTTCCTCGGCCTGATCCCGGGTTCGTTCGGCGAGACGTCGACCCTGTGCATACTCATCGGCGCGGCGTTGCTGCTGCTCACCGGCATAGCCAGCTGGCGCATCATGGTGTCGGTGTTTGTGGGCGGCCTTTTCATGGGCTGGATCGCCAACACCTTCTCGAGCGACCTCTATCCGGCATCGATGCTCTCGCCGCTTGATCAGCTCGTGTACGGCGGCTTCGCCTTCGCGGCCGTGTTCATGGCCACCGACCCGGTCACGGCGGCGCGCACCGGAGTGGGCAAATATATCTACGGATTTCTGGTGGGCGTGATCGCCGTGCTGATCCGCGTGTACAACAACGGCTACCCCGAAGGCGCCATGCTCGCAGTGCTGCTGATGAACGCCTTCGCTCCGCTCATCGACTACTGCGTCGTGCAGGCCAACATCAACCGCCGACTGCGCCGACTGCGCCGCGAAGCCGAGTCAAACTGATTGTCTAACGCTCAACATCATCATCCATGAACAAGCAAAGCAGTCTTTACACGACAATCTACATCATAGTGCTGGTGCTCATCGTTGGCACGGCTCTGGCCGTCACCTCGCTCGCGCTGCGCGACCGCCAGCAAGACAACATCAACGCCGACAAGATGCGGCAGATCCTCGCTTCGGTGGGCATTCAGGCCGAGGGCAACGACGTTGCCAAGACCTTCAACGAATGCATCATCAGCCAGAAAGTGGTGAACTCCGAAGGCAACGAGGTCGAGGGATCGGCCTTCGACATCAACATAGCCGAGCAGGTGAAGCTGCCTGCCGAGGAGCGCAAACTCCCTGTGTTTGAATGCCGCGCCACCGACGGCACCACCAAATATATCCTGCCGGCCTACGGCGCGGGACTCTGGGGCCCGATATGGGGCTATATAGCACTCGACGACAACGGCTCGACAATCTACGGCGCCTTCTTCGCCCACCAGGGTGAGACGCCCGGACTCGGCGCCGAGATCGAGAAGCCCAAATTCCGCGACGAATTCAAAGGTCTGAACCTCTTCAAAAACGGCGTGTTCCAGCCCATTGAAGTGGTGAAAGCCGGGCAGAAACCGGCCGGCGACGCCGACTATGTCAACGGCGTTTCGGGCGGCACCATCACCAGCAAAGGCGTCGGCGCAATGATCGACAACAGCCTTTCGCCCTACAAAGCATTTTTAGAAAAACTTAGAACCAAATAGTCATGGCCGAGAAAGTCAGCAATAAAAGCGTACTGCTCAATCCGTTTTCGAAAAACAACCCTGTGATAGTGCAGGTGCTCGGCATCTGCTCCGTCCTGGCAGTCACGGCAAAGCTCGAGCCCGCAATAGTGATGGGCATTTCGGTTATCGCCGTCCTGGCATTTTCCAATGTCATCATCTCACTGATCCGCAACACCATACCCACCAACATCCGCATCATCGTGCAGCTTGTTGTGGTGGCCGGCCTGGTGGTGATCGTCGACCAGCTGCTCAAGGCCTACACGTATGATGTCAGCAAGCAGCTGTCGGTGTTTATCGGACTTATCATCACCAACTGCATCCTGATGGGCCGCCTCGAGGCCTTCGCCATGGCCAACAAGCCGTGGCCGGCATTCCTCGACGGCATAGGCAACGGCGCCGGCTACACGATAATACTGATAATCGTGGGGTTCTTCCGCGAGCTGCTCGGCAGCGGCACACTGCTGGGCTACCAGGTTGTGCCCCAGTGGTGCTACGACCACGGTTATGTCAACAACGGCCTTATGATCCTGCCGCCGATGGCGCTCATCGTGGTGGGCTGCATCATCTGGATACACCGCAGCATCAACAAAGATCTTCAGGACAAATAATCCACCGCCCCGGCTCACAACAATTAAAGAAACAGAAACAAGATGGAAAATCTGAATCTATTCATACGCTCGATATTCGTCGACAACATGATATTCGCCTACTTCCTGGGCATGTGCTCGTTTTTGGCGGTGTCGAAAAATGTCAAGACAGCACTCGGCCTGGGCGTGGCCGTCACATTCATGCTCGTGATCACGCTGCCGATCAACTATCTGCTCGAGACCTACGTGCTCCGGGCAGGAGCCCTACAGTGGCTCGGGCCGGAATATGCCGACGTCGACCTCAGCTTCCTCTCGCTGATCATGTTCATAGCCGTCATCGCCTCGATGACACAGCTCGTGGAGATGGCAGTAGAAAAATACAGTCCGTCGCTCTACAACTCGCTCGGCATCTTCCTGCCGCTCATCGCCGTCAACTGCGCCATCCTCGGCGGGTCGCTGTTCATGCAGCAGCGCGAATTCAGCAGCGTGTTCACGGCCATCTGCGCCGGCGGCGGCTGGGGACTGGGCTGGCTTCTGGCCATCGTGGCCATAGCCGCCATCCGCGAACGTCTCGCCACCTATTCCAACATCCCGAAACCGCTGCGCGGCATCGGCATCACGTTTATCCTCACCGCTCTCATGGGCATAGCATTCATGAGCTTCCTCGGCATTAAAATTTAATCAACGATGATACACAGCCTGATACTGACAGCTCAGTCGCCCGCTTCGCTCACAATCATCTCGGGCGTCGGCATATTTCTCATAATCACACTCATCCTTGTGGCCATCCTGCTCACCGCCAAGCACTTCCTGGTGCACAGCGGCAAGGTGACCATCACCATCAACAAAGACACCAAGGTCGAAGCCAGCTCCGGCAAACCGCTGCTGGCCACGATGGCCGACAACAACGTGTTCCTCCCATCGGCCTGCGGCGGCAAAGGCAGCTGCGGCCAGTGTCGTGTGCGTGTCACCGAGGGTGGGGGAGACA
>URWH01000158.1 GCA_900551515.1 uncultured Porphyromonadaceae bacterium | reverse complement strand
ATCAAGCAAGTATCCATTGGTAAAACTCGCTTCAGTTTGTGATCTGAATACCTCAAAAACCGAGATTCACGATACTCCGGACGATTTGCTTGTTTCGTTTATCGATATGGCCTCTGTAAGCAGCGAAGGATTTATTGAAAGAAAAGTTGATCGTCCCTACGGCGAAGTACGCAATGGAGGATATACATACTTTGCTGAGGGAGATTTCATTATTGCGAAAATAACCCCATGCATGGAAAATGGAAAATGCGCAATTGCGGAGGGATTGACGAACGGTATCGGATTTGGTAGTAGCGAGTTCCATACTTTTAGATGCCATGCAAGCGAAATTCTCACTAAGTTTCTCTTTCTTCTCCTCAACCAAACTACGGTGCGTAAAGCTGCTGAGGATGCAATGACTGGAGCAAGTGGACATCGTCGTGTACCTGCAACGTTTTATGAAGAGATGCTGATTCCGGTTCCGCCCATTCCAGTCCAGCAACAGGTTATTGACGAATGTGCAAAAATCGACGAGGAATACAATGCCACCCGTATGAGCATTGAGACCTACAGGCAGAAGACAGCCGATTTGTTTGCAGAGTTGGATGCTGTTATGTCGACCACGGAGGGGAACAGACTGAGCCTGTCTGATACAGAAAAATTCAGCGTTGCTATCGGTAAGCGGGTTTTGGACAAAGAGCTTGTATCGGATGGCAGCATTCCCGTTTACAGCGCCAATGTCGCTGCGCCGTTTGGATTTATTGATAAATTGCTGATTACGGATTTCTCCGCGCCCTCTGTGTTGTGGGGAATTGACGGAGACTGGATGACCAGCTATTTGCCTTCAGACATGCCGTTCTATCCCACAGATCACTGCGGCGTCCTCCGCTGCAAGAACTCTGAAGTAAATCCACGTTATCTTGCTCATATTCTTGAGGTCGAAGGTAGAAAAATGGGATTCTCCCGGTCGTATCGTGCTTCCATCGACAGAGTGCATGGAATTGCATTTACCGTTCCTGATATTTCAATACAAAACAACGCTATGTCGAAAGTAGCAGACTATGAAATGGCTATAAAAGAATTGGAAGGGTCTTTAGAAAAAATAGCTTCTCGAAGAAGTGAGATTATTAGAAAAGCATTAGCGGAGTGACTGTTTGACGGTGCTATATTTTAAGCGAAAGTACCGGAGGAGATTACATGGATAAAACAGGAGTTATTTACATACTGACCAATCCGTCTTTTCCCGAATATGTTAAAATTGGATATGCAGACGATATCGACAAGCGGTTACTGCAACTCAACCGGAGCGAGTGTATTCCCTTTGCCTTCCGGGTCTACGCAACCTATGAGGTCAATTCGCGGCTTTCTGATCTGAAGATTCACAGCATCATTGACAAGCTGAACCCCAATCTACGTTCCATCGAGAACTTCAATGGAAAGCAGCGCATCCGTGAGTTCTATGCCATGTCGCCGGAAGACGCCTATTCCATCCTGGAGGCCATTGCGGAGATCCACGGCTGCGCGGACAAGCTAAAACGAATTGCTATGGATGAAACCCAGAAGCAGGCGGAGGAAACCGCGCAGGAGATCGATGCTGAGCACAAAGAACGCCAGTCTCCTTTCCGCTTCTCCATGTGCGGCATTCAACCCGGTGAGGAGATTGAGTATTGCAATAACCCGGAAATCAAATGCACGGTAGTGGATGATAAAACGGTAAGCTATCAAGGGCAGGTCTACTCGCTCTCGGCTTTGGCTCAGCTACTCACTGGCAGCAAATACTCCGTTGCCGGCCCGCGCTATTTCAAGTACAGGGGCGAATGGCTGAATGACGTGCGCCACCGACAGGAGAGATAAGTACCTGTTATACACTATATGTTTATTCGTTGCGGCAAGAGAGGTAGCGTATGTACGAGAAGGAATTACAGAGAATACTAACTGCTTCACAAAACAATGCGCTTACGTTTTTCGTCGGCGCAGGTGTATCGGCACTTTCCGGAGCACCAACTTGGAAGGGGCTGATTCATGCAATTAGTGATAGATTGGGACAAGCACGAAAAGATGAGTATTCTTCCGATGAGTATCTGCAAATTCCGCAGATGTTCTATTATTTCCATGCCTACGCACGGCTTCTCGCCCTCAATCCGGAGATAGCCAAGATAGCCATCGCCACCCCATGCGGCAACCTCGGCAACCTCACCGCGGCGCTCTTCTCGCATCAGATGGGGCTTCCCGTCAACCGCATCATAGCCGCCGGCCACAACAACGAGCGGCTGTGGGGCACCATCAGCAGCGGGCGTCTCGAAGTGAGCAATTTCAACAGCAAGGCGATGAGCACCAATGTGGCACGCATCAACAGTCTATTCCGCACCACGCCCGCCATGGCGGAGATGATCGAATGCCACACCTACAACGACGAGGCTGTAGCCGATCAGATCAGAAAGGTGTATGCTGAATCGGGCTATCTGATGGACCGCAACACCGCCATGGCCAGCCGCGCCATCGACCATAGCCTGCAGCCGGGCGAAACGGGCGTATTCCTCGCAACGGCATCGCCGGAAAAATATGCGGTGCAGCTCATCGGGCTGCTCGGCGACGGCATAAAGCTCAAAGCGCCCGAGCCGGAGTCGAGACATCACAAGATCGACGAGCCCACACTGCCGCCGCTCTTCCCAGCCGTGCGCCGCTATCTTCTTGAAAACAAAATATAACCGATAACCCAATTCACCCTATAAACATCTTACATCATGGCAAACAAACGTATCCTTAAGAAACAAATCAAATATATCTGCGGCGAAGTGGCCATGCAGTGCATACTCACACGCGAATTCGTTGAAGGCACCGATGCCGATACGCTCAACGAGCTTGTGATAAAAACCGCCGACCTCCAGCAGCATGCGCTGAAAAACGTGTCGTTTGCATTCGACAAAGCACCGGCCGATTTCGAGAACAAAGCCCTCTACCACAAAGCCCACCGCGCTTATTACCGTCAGGCCTACAAAAAATTTCACTCGGAATTCAACAACCACATCCAGCAGATTGTTGATTCATTAAACAAAGCCATTCCCGCAGCACAGCGCGAGCATAACAAAGAAGTTGCGGCTAAGGCATAATCCGAACCGCCTATGTGGCTAAGCCGTCAGATATTACGGATGGCCGGCTGGACAGTGGATATCACGGTTCCCGACTATCCCAAGTGCATCATATGCGTTGCTCCACACACAAGCAACTGGGACTTCATACTCGGAAAACTGGCCTACGCCTCCGTTGGGCGCAAGGCCGGTTTCCTGATGAAAGAATCGTGGTTTTTCTTCCCGCTCGGACTGATATTCAAGGCTATGGGGGGCATTCCGGTGCCACGCCGCAAAGGGTCGTCGCTGGTTGAGACGATCGTGGCCAAATTCAATGCGAGCCAGCGGCTCGCGCTGGCCATCACCCCCGAGGGCACCCGGAGCCGCACCACCGAATGGCACCACGGATTTCTGCACATAGCCCGCGAGGCGGGCGTGCCCATAGTGCTCGGAGCAATAGATTTCGGCACCAAAGAGATCTCGATCCGCGACACCTTCACGCCGACCGGCGACGCCGACGCCGACATGCGAAAAATCAAAGACTATTACCGCCGGTTTAAAGGGAAATATCCCGAAAAATTTTCCACCGATTAGACAATGCCAACACGCGACCTGAAAATAGCACTCATCCCGCTCGACATCGTTGAGAACGACAGCGAGGCCAATCTTAAAAACGCCCTGCACCGGCTTGACATGCTCGACGCCGACACCGACATGGCGGTGCTCCCCGAGATGTTCAACACCGGCTTCACGCCCGACGTCAAGCAGCTGGCGCTCAATGCTCAGCGCAACGACGGAGAGCTCATCACCGAGCTGCGCCATCAGGCCGCAAGCCGCGGCATGGCGCTGTGGGGCGGCTTCACGGCGGAGGAGGACGGCGGCCGGTATTACAACCGCGGATTCATGATCGACGACAAGGGCGAAGCCCAATTCTACGACAAGCGCCATCTATTTCAATACGGCGGAGAGAGCGATGTGCTCACGCCGGGCGACCGCATTGCGCCGGTGCTGAACTACCGCACCTGGAATATGAAAATGTCGATATGCTATGACCTTCGTTTCCCGGTCTGGAGCCGCAATACGAGCAATGAATACGACCTCCTGATTTACGTCGCCAACTGGCCCATTCCCCGCCGGAAAGTCTGGGACATCCTGCTGCAAGCGCGCGCGCTGGAAAACATCAGTTATGTCTGCGGTGTCAACCGTATCGGCAAGGACGGCAGAGACATTCCACACAGCGGAGGCAGTGTGGTCTACTCTCCGAAGGGGGAAGTGCTTGCCACTGTGCCCGACAACGAAGAGGCGATTGCCACCGCCTCCCTCAACCTTTCCTCCCTGCAGGAGTTCAGGCTAAAGTTTCCCGCTTGGAAAGATGCGGACGAGTTCGTTATTTCTTCAAATAATAGTTCACAGTAGTCACTACACGTACGCTTTTTATATAAGGAGTATAGGCATCGCGGTCACTTATGGAGAACTGCCCTTGCGAGGCATTGCGGATTTTCCCCAGTTCACTGTCCGAATCCTTGGCAAACTTCTCGGCTGCAGCACGAGCGTTCTTCGTGGCCTCCTCTATCATTCTGGGCTTCACTTCGTTGAGACCGGTGAATTCATAAGACACATTATATTTATAATCCCCTCCCGTGATGGCAATACCCTGCTTCAAGAGTTCAGCCTGCCCCGACATGAGCTTACGCACCCTATCCACATTCTTGGAAGTGACAGTGATGACAGACGTGGCATTATAACGATAGGCCACGTTGCGGTCAACGTAACGTTCGGCCTGCATGTCAATCACTTCGGGCGGTGCAATACTGATTTCCTCCTTCTCAATACCGTTGTTTTCAAGGAAACTCACGACGGCAGTGTTTTTCTTCTCCATATTGGCATAAAGCAGTGCAGGGTCATTACCTATGTCTTTGTAGACAAGAGGCCAGACTACCTTGTCGGCAGGCACTTCCATTTCGGCCAGCCCTTTCACACTGACCACACGGTCCTTATTCACAAAATTGTTGATACCGCCTTTTACCATGATTCCCAACAAAAGCAGCCCCACGGCTATGATGGCTGCTTCTACTTTCCAGCTTTTCATACATTGATAT
>URWH01000157.1 GCA_900551515.1 uncultured Porphyromonadaceae bacterium | reverse complement strand
TGGTGAATGGTCTCGATGATTTTTGTAAATTCGCACTTGCTTGTTTAATCTGCGGGGTGATATTTGCGGGGCGAGGGCTTGCATTGGGTTGATTTTTTCATTACATTTGCCTGTCCGTAGCGGCGGCGCGCCGCAGAACCATAATGAAAATTCAAACTTATAAAAAATAAAGCGATGAAGAAGCACAATTTTTATGCAGGCCCTTCGATTCTGAGCCAGTACACAATCAAAAACACCGCCGACGCGATAATCAATTTCGCTGACACGGGGCTGTCGATACTTGAGGTGTCGCACCGCAGCAAAGAGTTTCAGGCAGTGATAGATGAGGCCATGGCTCTTGTGAAGGAACTACTTGAAGTGCCGGAAGGCTACTCGGTGCTGTTCCTTGGCGGAGGCGCCAGCATGCAGTTCTGCATGGTGCCCTACAATCTTCTTAAGAATAAAGCCGCATATCTCGAAACCGGCACATGGGCTTCGAACGCGATCAAGGAAGCACGCCTCTTCGGCGAAGTCGACGTGGTGGCATCGTCGAAGGATGCCAACTACACCTTTATCCCCAAAGGTTATGAAGTGCCCGATGATGTCGATTACTTCCACTTCACATCCAACAACACCATCTACGGCACCGAGATGCGCTTCGATCCCGATGTGAAAGTGCCTCTGGTGGCCGATATGTCGAGCGATATCTTCTCGCGTCCGGTCGATGTTGCGAAATACGATCTCATCTATGCCGGCGCCCAGAAAAACCTCGCTCCCGCAGGCGTGACCATCGTAATAGTGAAAGAAGATGCCCTCGGCCATGTGGACCGTGCCATACCGACGATGCTCGACTACCGCACCCACGTGAAGAAAGGCTCGATGTTCAACACTCCTCCCGTGCTTCCGATCTTCTCCGCTCTTCAGACGCTTCGCTATTACAAACAGCTCGGCGGCGTGAAAGAGCTTGAAAAGCTTGACCTTGCGAAGGCATCCCGTCTGTATGAAGCCATCGACGCCAGCCGCATGTTTGAGGGCACAGTCACCGATCCGGCCGACCGTTCGATCATGAACGTCTGCTTCGTGATGACACCCGAATACAAAGAGCTCGAAAAAGAGTTCATCGACTTCTGCTCGACCAAGGGCATCGTCGGAATCAAAGGCCACCGCTCGGTGGGCGGTTTCCGCGCATCGCTCTACAACGCGCTCCCGATGGAAAGCGTGGAAGTGCTCGTGGCTGCAATGAAAGAATTCGAGAGCAAACATTAATTGAAGGAGGATCATCAAGATGAAAATACTTGTAGCAACCGAAAAGCCTTTTGCCAAGGCAGCCGTCGACGGAATCCGCGAGATAGTCGAAGGCGCAGGATATGAAATGGCCCTTCTCGAGAAATACACGTCGCGCCAGCAGCTTCTCGACGCTGTTGCAACAGCCGACGGCCTTATCATCCGCAGCGATGTGATCGATGCCGAAGTGCTGGATGCAGCACCGCAGCTCAAAGTGGTGGTGCGCGCCGGCGCCGGTTACGACAACGTCGATCTGGCGGCAGCCACATCCCACGGCGTGTGCGTTGAAAACACTCCCGGACAGAACTCCAATGCCGTTGCCGAACTCGTCTTCGGCATGACGGTGATGGCAGTGCGCAATATGTATGACGGAACGTCGGGGAGCGAGCTGAAAGGCAAGAAGCTCGGCATCCATGCCTTCGGTCAGGTGGGCCGCAATGTGGCCCGTATAGCCAAAGGCTTCGGCATGGAGGTCTCGGCTCTCGATCCCTATTGTCCCGATGAGGTGATGGTCGAAGCCGGCGTTACGCCTGTCAAATCCATTGAAGATCTCTACAGCGACAACAAATTCGTGTCGCTCCACATCCCTGCCACCGCTGAAACGCGCGGCTCGGTGGGTTACGACCTCATAACCCGCATGCCCCAAAATGGCGTGCTGATAAACACCGCCCGCAAGGAAGTGATTGACGAAGCCGGCCTCGCCCGCGCCCTCGAAGAGCGCACCGACCTCAAATATGTGGCCGACGTGAAGCCCGACAATGCCGCCGAGCTGAAAGAGCGTTTTGCCGGCCGCGTGTTCTTCACTCCCAAGAAGATGGGCGCGCAGACGGCCGAAGCCAACATCAACGCCGGCCTCGCCGCAGCACGCCAGGCCGTGGCTTATCTCCGCGACGGCGTTGACAAATTCCGCGTCAACAAGTGAACTGACCAAGTCTTGCCAAGATGAGCGTCAGGCAACATACCGATTACGTTTTTGAAATGCCCATGCGAGTCCGCGACTATGAAGTAGACTCGCAAGGCATTGTCAACAACGCCGTCTATCTGCACTATCTCGAGCATACGCGCCACGAATTCTGCCGCAGTGCCGGGACCTCGTTCCGGACCATGCAGGCGCAGGGCATCGATCCGGTGCTCCGGAGCGTGAACATCGAGTATCTTCATCCGCTCGGACTCGGACAGGAAATGGTGAGCAAGCTGGCGCTGCGGCGCGAGGGAGCCCGCTTCGTGTTCGTACAGGATATCTTCACTCTCCCCGACGAACTGCCTGTGGTGCGCTCCGAAGTGACAGTGGTGTGCCTCGAAGGGGGCAGGCTGACACGCGGCGAAGTGCTTGCCGAGGCGTTTGCCGAATATCTCTGATATGCAGGCATCGCAGCGGCAGCAGGAACGGCCGTTGGATGTCCCGACCTTAACAATTGACCATGAGCAACCCGTCAGATCTTATCAGCCGAATAGCATTCGCTTCGCTCCGCGGCATTAACCGCGTGCTGGCCGAAGAACTGCTGTCGCGCACCGGCGACGAGCGCACATTCTTCGATATGTCGGAGCGTCAGCTGGCCACCGTGATGGGTTTCAGAAGCCAGCTTTTCGACGACAGCTACCGACGGAGTCTGCTTGAAAAGGCCAAAGTGGAGAGCGATTTCGTGGAGAAATCGGGTGTGAAGACACTCTACTTCACCGACCCCGGCTATCCGGTGCGCCTTAACGACGCCGAGGATGCTCCGCTGATGCTGTATGCCCTCGGCAAATATGACTTTAATGTCGGCCGGACGGTGGGCATAGTTGGAACGCGGCATGCGACGCCTTACGGCATCGACTTCGTGAACCGGCTCGTGGCGGATCTCGCATCTGAGATGGCCGAGCCCGTGACTGTTGTGAGCGGACTGGCGTTCGGCATTGACGCGGCCGCCCATACGGCATCGCTCAAAGCGCAGATCCCGACTGTCGGCGTTCTGGCTCATGGCCTGAACATGATATATCCGGCGCAGCATCGCTCGCTGGCGGCCGACATGGTGCGCCGTGGCGGAGCGCTGATCACCGAATACGGCAGCGGATCGCCAATACATAAAGGCAATTTCGTGGCCAGAAATCGCATCGTGGCAGCGCTGTGCGACTGTCTGATAGTGGCCGAATCGGCAGAAAAAGGTGGCGCGCTGATCACCGCCCGCCTCGCATCGGGCTACAGTCGCGACGTGTTCGCCCTCCCGGGCCGCACCTCCGACATCTACAGCGTGGGCTGCAACAAGCTTATAAAAAACAATGTGGCAGCACTCGTGACCGAAGCCGCCGATGTGATAAAAGCCATGAACTGGCCTGTAAGAGAGAAAGAAAGCACTCAGCGTGAGCTTTTTGTGGAACTTTCGTCCGAAGAACAGGCTGTGATGGATTATCTGACCATGCACGGCGAGGGACAGCTCAATCAGCTTGCCATAGCGCTGAATGTCAATGCCGGGCGCATGATGTCGCTGCTCATCGACATGGAGTTCAAAGGACTCGTGCTGACCTATCCCGGCGGAAAATATCGTCCGGCCTGACCTAACGGCCGCCTTTCTTTGTTTAAATGATATACTAAAATTCAAGAATATGGAAAAGAAAAAGATAGCTCCCTCTGAACTGATCATCAACTCCGACGGATCGGTGTTTCACCTTCACCTTCTGCCCGAACAGCTCACCGACCGTATAATCCTGGTCGGCGATCCGGGTCGTGTCAATATGGTCGCCTCGTTTTTCGACAGCCAGACCTTCGAGGTGTCGTCGCGCGAGTTCCACACCATAGGCGGCACCTATCAGGGCAAGCCGATCATGTGCCTGAGCCACGGCATCGGTCCCGACAATATCGACATCGTGATCAACGAGCTTGACGCCCTGGCCAATATCGATTTCGCCACACGCGAAGTGCGCCCCGAGCACCGCACGCTCCACATGGTGCGCATAGGCACGTCGGGCGCCCTCCAGCCAGAGCTTAAACTCGGTACCCCGGTCATTGCCGAGAAAGCCATCGGATTTGACGGCGTGCTCAACTATTACGCCGGGCGCAATTCGGTTGCCGATCTCGGATTCGAGCATGCCTTCTGCGACGCCGTGGGCTGGAATCCGCTGTGGGCCAAGCCCTACGTGGTGGATGCCGATGAGCATCTGGTGAACCTGATAGGGCGCGACGACATGGTGCGCGGCAACACCATCTCGGCCGTTGGCTTCTACGGGCCGCAGGGCCGCGAGCTGCGTCTGCCGCTTGCCAACCCCGACCTCAACCGCCGCATCGAGGAATTCCGCTACGGAGACCGCAAAGTGACCAACTATGAGATGGAATCGGCTCCGCTGCAGGGACTTTCGCGACTCATGGGCCATAAAGCCATGACCGTGTGCTCGATCATTGCCAACCGCATGCGTCAGGACGCCACGCCCAACTATAAGACGGCCATCCACGATCTTATCGGCACCGTGCTCGACCGTATCTGATCATGACGGCCGCGCCACACCGCATAAAAATATATGCCGCGCCGCTGCAGGGCTACACCGAAGCTCCGTGGCGGCGCGCACATGCCATGACGTTTGGCGGCGTCGACACGTATTTCACGCCGTTTCTGCGGGCGGAGGCCGGCGCTGTCCGCCGGCGCGATCTGCGTGACGCCTTTCCGGCGGCGGGCGATGCGCCGGATGTGGTGCCGCAGGCCATATTCGCCGATGCCGAGGAGCTGCGCGCTATTGCCGATGCGGTGAGCGAGCGGGGATGCCACCGGCTCGACCTCAATATGGGGTGCCCCTTTCCGCCTCAGTGCCGGCGGGGGAGGGGAGCCGGCATGGTTGCACGACATGAGGCGTTGCGAGCCGTGGCCCGGTTTGTGGAAGAACGCCGTGACCTGTCGTTTTCCGTGAAGATGCGCCTCGGCCTCGAGGATGCCCGGGAGTGGCGCGAGGCTAT
>URWH01000156.1 GCA_900551515.1 uncultured Porphyromonadaceae bacterium | reverse complement strand
GTTGTTGGTCTTGTTGAGCACAACTTCCATGATATCGGCGAGAGGAGCAAGCGATGTGCCCGCGAAATTCTCGAATCCTGCCTCACGGGTGAAGCCGTTGCCCCAGCGACGGATGTCGCTCAGACGGAAACCTTCGCCGATCAGCTCTTTGCCACGCTCGGCACGGATTGCGTTTATGAGGGCGTTGCCGCTGTAAGTGACCGCCTCATAGCCCTGGATACGTTTGCCGCGCAGATCATTGAGATATGAGTTGGCTTTGGTCTCGTTTTTCTGTGTGCCCGGCATGGCGGCTGCCTCGGCTGCCACGAGATACATTTCCGAAAGACGGAAAAGCTTGGCTTTCTGGAGGCATGAGTTGACACCGGTATTGGTGTCGAGGGCAGGATTGCCTGGGAATTTGGTGAAGGCGAACGCATAATAATTGTTTCCGCCTACGACCATATCATACAGTTCGAAGAATGTGTCGAAACGGCAGTCACCGTCGTCATACGACATCAGCACGTCGAATGTCGGAATATAGTCGGATGTTTCCTTCTTGTTGTTGGTGTAATATGCCGTGCCGACATCCACGCCGCCTTCGCCGCGCTGAGCCGAGCCGACAAGGATGAGTTCGGAACTTTCGTCGTTGACCCACATGTCAGCGTAAGCGTCAATGTCGCAAAGTTCGTAGTTGCCGCTGTTGATGACCAGTTCGGCCTTGTCAAGAGCGGTGGCATAGTCTTCGGTCAGCAATGCAAAACGTGCCTGAAGTGCTGCGATGGCATATGAACTGACATAGATGGCGTTGGGGTTGCAGTTGGCTGCGGAAACATTTGTTTCATATTCCTTCATCAGATCATAGGCATCTTTGAGCTGTCCGTTGATATAAGTGACGGTTTCGCGGATGGTACTGCGGCCCACGTAGGTCGAGCGGTCGCCTGAAGGATTGTAAGTCAGTTCGATAGGCAGGCCTTTGGCGGGAGCGTCGAGATCAGATTCCTTATAGTCGACATATTTGTCGAACAGATACCAGTAGGCGTAGGCGCGGGCAAACATTGCCGTGGCCTTGTAGTATTTGATCCGGGCCTTGTCGGTGTCGGAGATCGCGGGATTCTCAAGAAGCGCGTCAGCTTTCGGAACGAAATAGTTGGCGGCCTTGACCTGGATATAGAGGTTGTAGAACAGGTTGGTCAGATCCTGATCGGAGGCGGTGAACGTTCCGTCCGACATCAGGCCGTGACGGTTGCCGTTGTCGACAAGTCCGACAAACTGATCCATCTGGATGTCCTGATTGTTGAGCCACGTGCCGCTTCCTTTTGCGCGGAGATAGGTGTAGATGCCGTTGACAAACGAATGGCAGTCGTCGACAGACTCAATGGCATTGCCCTGATCTATGATACCATAGTTGGTGGTGTCCATGTCGCACGAAGTGGTGAGCATCGTGGCGGACACTGCTAAACCTAATATTATTTTTTTCATTTTCATTGTTTGCTTTTTCAAGAGGTTAAACAAATAGATTAGAAGCTAACCTCGATACCGAATTCATACTGACGTGTATTCGGGTACTGGAACTGAACCATGTTGCTCTGCACTTCGGGATCATAGCCGGAGAAGTTGGTGATTGTCCAGAGGTTGCGGCCGGTGAAGTGGAGCTGCAGACCCTTCAGACCCCATTTGTTGACGAGAGCCGTCGGGAAGTCGTAGGCTACGGTAAGGTTTTTCAGACGGGTGAACGATGCGTCTTCAAGCCAGCTTGTGTCTTCGCCTAAGTGGAGTGATTCACCGTAGGCGGGGACATCGGTGACCTGACCGGGGGTAGTCCACATGTTGAGGGCGTCAACCGTCTGGTTGTAGGCTGCGAATTCGGTCGGGTTGGTGATGAAGTAGCGGTCGTTGTTGATCATGTATTTGCCGCTCTGGAATGCGAAGTTGACCGAAGCCGACAGACCTTTCCAGCGTGCATTCAGGCCGAAGCCGCCAATCCAGGGAGCGTAAGCCGATTTGCCGGTGCACACATATGCATCGGAGGGGAACACCTTGGTGGGATTGTCGTTCTTGTCAAGCCATACCTGCTTGCCGTCGGCGGGATCAACGCCTACATAGCGTACGAGATAATACTGGCTCATCACGTCGCCTACCTTCTGGATCAGACCGGTGTTGGCTTCCACGAATTCCTCGTTGCCGTCCCAGAGTTCGGAGATCTGGTTCTTGTTGTAGTTAAACTGCACGCGAGCGCCCACATACCAGTCGTTGTTTTTGAAGATGTCGCCCTGCTCTTCGACTTCGATACCTTTGTTGGTCATCGAGCAGGCATTGTACATGCCGCTGGACACACCGGTGATCAGAGAGAACGGGATGGAATAGAGCATGTTTTCGGTGCGTTTGTAATACCAGTCGGCCGTAACGCTCAAGCGGTCAAACACGCGGAAGTTCACGCCGAGGTCGTGGCTGTAGACGGTTTCCCATGAAAGATCGGGGTTAGATGCACCGGAGAGTACGATCGACGATTCGCCGTTGTAGTTGCTGCCGTTGCCGACCATGCCCTGCCATGCGAAGTTGCCGACGTTGGAGTTGCCGGTTGCACCGTAGCTGTAGTGCAGACGCAGGTCGTTGAGCCAGGTCTTTTCTTTCAGGAATTTTTCGTTTTTCATGTTCCACATCAGACCGATGGCGCCGAATGTGCTCCAGCGGTGATCGGGAGCGAAACGCGAGCTGCCGTCGCGGCGTACGGAGAAGTCGACGAAGTAGCGGTCGTCATAACCGTAGTTGCCATTGAGGAAGAATGAATTGATCACGATCTCGCCTTTGCTGTATGAAACGCGGTTGATATCGGTGAAGTTGCCCTGATCCAACAGCTTCATACGCACGTCTGTCGTGCCCACAGTCGACACTCCGAAACCTTCAGAGCGCTGGATGATGGATTCCTGACCGACGAGGATCGATCCGGTGTGCACTTTGTTGAATTCAAACTTATATTCAGCGGTGTTGGTGTAGGTGAACTGATAGTATCTTGAGAATGATTCGTTGTTCGATCCGGGATTGATTTCGCCAAGAGCGGCGGAGCCGACCTTACGGCCGAAAGCGGTGTTGAACGACTTGTAGGGATCGTAAACCACACTATGGCGTGTGTCAGATCCTTCCATAGCCTGCTGAGCCTTGATGGTGAGGCCTTTGACGGGATTGATCATCTCATAGAGGCGCATGTTGCCCATGAGTTCGGTGTTTTTCCAGTGACGGATGGTGTAGGTCCACCAGGGAAGTGTCCATCCGAGGTAGCGCAGCTGTTCTGTCGGGCCGCCCCACACGAGATCGCCGTTTTCGTTAAACGAATAGGCGCGTGCCGTTTCGTAAGGAAGAGCCAGACGGGCCATCATTGTCGGGTTGCCTACGTCCAGACCCTCATCGGTCACGAAGTTGTCGCTGGAATAGTTGGTTTTCCAGCGGCGGAAACCGGTGTTGCCGCTGAAGCCGACGCGGAACCAGTTGTTGATCTTGGCATCGAGGCTCCAGCTGAGTGTCTGACGGTTCATTTCAGAGTTTTCGATGATACCGGCCATCGAGTAGTGGCCTAACGAAACATAATAGTTGACATTGTCCGATCCGCCGGTCACAGAGCCTTCGAGGCTGTAGGTGGGAGCCGAGCTGTTGAACAGTTCGTCACGCCAGTTGGTCGAGATGCCGTAGGTCTGGATGAGATTTGCAACCTCGCTGCTCAGCGGCTGGCCGACAAGATTGTTGCGGAAATAGAGATACTGCTCCGAGTTCATCATCTCCACGTTGTCAGCTACCATCTGGCTCCAGCCGTAATTGGCGCGGATAGTGGCTTTGGCATTGCCACCGAACTTACCTTTCTTGGTGGTGATCACGATGATACCGTTGGCACCGCGGCTACCGTAGATGGCGATTGAGGCCGCATCCTTAAGCACGGTCACCGATTCGATGTCGGCCGGATTCATTGTCGTGAAAAAAGACTCGTCGATCGGAGCGCCGTCGCATATGAAAAGAGGTGTGACGTCCTGACTCAGAGAGTTGCGGCCACGCAGGATTATAGATGTATTGCTCGAAGAGGGGTCGCCTGAGTTGGAGTTGATGGCAAGACCCGACACCTGACCCTGGAGAGCGTCGATGAAGTTGGATGCCGGAGTCTTCTCTATGACTCCTGAATTGACAACGCTTACCGAGCCGACTACCGAGCCGAGCTTCTTGCCCGAACCGTAACCGGTGACAACCACCTGGTCGAGAACCTTGGTGTCGTTGTCGAGGAATATCTTCATGTCATCCGACAGATTCACCGTAACGGGCTTCATGCCCACATAGCTTACCGTAATCTGCTGGACAGAGGCCGGGAGGGTGATGGTGAACACGCCGTCGACGTTGGTCATGACACCCGCCGAGGCGCTGCCGCCCACCGGCTTGACTGACGCACCGGCCAGCGGCTCATCGTCGGCCGAGCTGAGCACCGTGCCGCGATAGGTGTGGTTCTGAGCTTGGGCGCTCAGAGCCAGCGTCACGATGGCTGCAAGTAATAAAAACAGCTTTTTCATACTTTAATTTAAATTAGACATATAAACTTTTAATGATTTCTTTCTTTTTCATTGCATGCTCTCGCAGCATTTGCCTCACACTGTCGGCTTTGCGGCGCAACTTTTTTAGTTAATCATGTGTGGGAAGCGGATTGCGGAGCACGATGTGATTGTGATTTGACAGCTTCTGTTTTCTTCTCTCTTTCTTTACCTTGTTACCTATTGTTAATAATCTTTTTACCTATTTGTCGCAACGTCCAAATCTCTTACTAAGAGATATGGATGACAGGCAGGCACATCGCTTCTTTTCCCGACTCCGGCAGAGCGGCCTGGAAGGCGGAAAACTGACAGATCAGGCGTTTTTTCGGGTGAAATGGCGGCGAACGGCTCCGGCGGGGCGGCAACCGGTCATCAGCGAATGGCGGCAGTAACAATTGTGCGCGGTTTTACACCCCTATAGTTTACAATTGTCACTATTTGCGATTTAAAAATGTCGTTTTGCGAAAAATTTAACATCATGAATTTTCAACGCGTAATTTTCGCTCTATATGACCATATATCAAAAGATTATAATTAATAATCGGTGGTTATTTATACTGATTTTTATGTTAAAAGCTGAAAATAAATGCTTTTAAGTGTTGGTATGTTAATTATTATTATTAATTTTGCACAATCCATATCTCTTAGTAAGAGATTT
>URWH01000155.1 GCA_900551515.1 uncultured Porphyromonadaceae bacterium | reverse complement strand
GGACTTAGATTAAGTTAACACTTAAGAATCGGAGATCGGCGCCCCACACATTATTATATATAGAGAATACTTATAAGAATTAATAAGATTTATAAAAGCCCCTCCACTCTCAGCTCCAAGCAAAAAATGAGGTGCACTTCTTCACAGAAGCACACCTCCCTCATAACCAAAATTCAAGTATATATGTATTGTCTAACAAAACATTGGATATAAAACGTCCGTGTTGTAAGTTATTCTATGACAAAAAAAAACGGCCGGCTGCTTTGCCGGGCGGCAATCAATTATATAAACAAAGTTGCGGGATTGGAGCCACCGGCCGACAAAAGGCCGGAAACGGGAAAGGCTACGAAAACGAAGCATATGCACTGTCGTGTGTCGGGCGGATGTGATTGGTCATCCCCGGATCCCTGCATGGTCGATTATAGATGATTGCAATGCAAAGTTACGCATAATTCGCTGATTGGCAATAAAGTCAGTGCAAAAAGAAATTAAAGAATCTAAATGCGGATTTTAACAATTGAGGGAGGGCGAGAAATGGCGAGAGCATGTGCTGATCGAGAGACGAGGGGTTGACGGAGGCGGAATTTTTCTTTAAATTTGCAGCGATCAAAACGACAAGCCTATGACCGACAGCAGCAACACCGGTGGAAAGACACCGCTGATAGGGATGAGTCTGACACAACTGAGCGCCGTGGCAGCCGAATGCGGCATGCCCCGCTTCGCCGCCCGCCAGATGGCGCGATGGCTTTATGTGAAACGCGCCACCGACATCGATGCGATGACCGATCTGTCGCTCGTCGCCCGCCAGCGGCTGAAAGAGCGCTACACCGTGGGACGGCAGGCACCCAAGCTGCGCACGCTCTCTGCCGACGGCACCGCAAAATATCTCTTCGAGGGTGTGGGCGGCCGCGATGTGGAGGCCGTGATGATTCCCGACGGCGACCGCGCCACGCTGTGCGTGAGCTCGCAAGCCGGATGCAAGATGAACTGCCGCTTCTGCATGACCGGGCGCCAAGGCTTCCACGGCCAGCTCACTACGGCGCAGATCATCAATCAGGTGATGAGCATCGACGAAGCCGAAAGCCTCACCAACATAGTGTTTATGGGCATGGGCGAACCGATGGACAACCCGCAGGCAGTGGAGCAGGCCATCGCGATAATGACCGCCGACTGGGGCTTTGCCTGGAGTCCGAAACGTATCACCGTGTCGAGCATCGGCAAAATCGGTGAGCTGCGCGGGCTCATAGAGCGCACGCAGGTGCACATAGCGCTGAGCGTACACTCGCCGTTTGCGTCCGAGCGCGTGGGGCTGATGCCCGTCGAACGCGCTTACCCGCTGACCGATGTGCTGGAGATGCTGCGGCAATACGACTGGAGTCACCAGCGGCGTCTGTCGGTGGAATATATAATGTGGCGGGGCGTCAACGACGACATGCGCCATGCCGACGCGCTGGCCCGATTGCTGCGCGGCATGCATTGCCGTGTGAACCTGATACGCTTCCATGCCATACCCGGCGTGGAACTGACCACAGCCACAGAAGCAGCTATGACCGCATTCCGCGACCGCCTGAACGAGCGCGGCATCACCGCCACCATACGCGCCTCGCGCGGCGAGGACATCATGGCGGCGTGCGGCATGTTGGCGGGCAAGAAGAAAGAGGAAGGGTGCTGATCAGCCGGGGCGCTTATTTGCAAAGGGCGTCGACGGCCTCCTGAAGATGATCGACGACGGTCGACGTGGGATACCACTCGTTGAGCGCGCCCGTGCGGACGGGCAGCAGGGCGTTTTCGAGACGCTGCAGACGCTCGATGTCGGCGGCAGCCGTCAGCTCGTCGCGCAGCAAGCGCAGCTTTTCGCTCATCTGGATGCCTTCGACCATACGCTCATAGCGCACCGACGAGCGACCGTCGGGATAGATGAAATAGGTGTCGCCCGGGGCGAACATGTGGAAGCGCGTGTCCTCAAGCGGATTGTCAGTCCAGTTCATATACGACCAGTGGAGATAGCCGTCGTGGCCGGTGGCCGTTGCATAGACCGGCAGATAGGCGCCGTCGGCGGGAGCGCTGTTGCTGAACTGGCTCGGCGCCGGAGTGGCACAGCAGGTGTACATAAGCGTAAGCATGTCGCGGTCGCGGCGGCGCGAGATCACATCGTCGGGGAAGAAATCGCCTTTGATAAGCGTGTAGCAGTCAAGCGAATCGACAAGCTCCTTATGATATGACCCGGCAAGCGACATCTTAATGTCGGGGACGGCGGCCTTGGCCACGGCATAGGCGGCCAGCATGTCGTCGAGACCGCGCTCATCCATCACTATCATGGTCTTGTCGAAAAGGCCGCGCGAGCGCAGGTGGGAGGCGAAATCGGTCAGGAAAGCCGTCCACAGGTCGCGGTAGGCCTCCGATCCGGGCTTGGCTTCGAGGAAGAGCGTTTCGCCCGTAGCCGCGTCGGTGTAGCGGTATTGCGGCTGCCAGGGCACCATGGTGAAACATTCGAGGTTGGCGTCAATGCCGTTGGCGGCCATGTAGTCGACCCAGAGGTCGAAGATCTTGTAATCGAAGCTCCATGAGCCGTCGGCCAGACGTGTGGTGGCCACCATCGGCTCAAACTTATCATTGCTCTGCTCGCCCCACGGCTCGTAGAAAAGGATCACCGAGACGGCTTTCTGGCCGGCGCGCGCGAGTTTCTGCATGTAGGGGCGCATGAGGTCGAGGTGCTCCCGGCTCCACGGCTCGACATTGTAATAACGCGACACTGAATAGGGCTGCTGCCAGAGATCGAGGTAGAAAGCCTGGTCGTGGGGCGCGGGGAGACGGCGGCGGTCAACGTCGACGGCAAGGTGCAGCTCGCCAACGCGCTTGCCGGTGGCGACATCGCTGACAGTCAGCGTCATGTCATATACGCCCGGCTCCACATCGGGCACCTCGACGGTGAGCCATATCGGGCGCACCGTCCGCGGAGCCATCGACACTGTGGCCTCGGGCAGGTCGATCATGTCGGGCACGGTGAATGTGGGGAGCGTATCGGGGGGATAGCCGCAACCGGGCCATCCCGTGGTGATGACGTAGCGCATGAAAGCGGCGCTGCTGCCGGGCGCTTTGTAAGAGCGTTTGCCGCGCCGCAGGTCGGAGATGCTCACTTTCAGCTCGCCCGAACCTTCGGGGCTTATCAGAAGAGCCTCGAGGCCAAGCCGTTCGCCTCGCCAGGCATGCACCGTGGTGTCGGTCACCGACAGCGTAGGCGGCGTGGCCATCTGGCGGTAGACGTCGTTTTTCGAAGCCCAGGTCAGACGTGTGGGGCCGGAGAGCGACTCCCAGCCGGAGCGGTCGACCGTCGAAGTGTCGTTCGGTTCGGTATAAGCATGTCTTGAAGCGAAAGCCAGCGCGGGCACGACGGCCAGTGCGAGGGTTAAAGAGCGGAGGATTTTCATGGACATAGAGCTGAATAATGATTTTTATACGGCAAAGGTAGGCATTTTCGGATTTTTTTCACTATGTTTGCGTTACAAAACGGGCTTTCGTGCCCGAAGCTTAACAAACCCGATGAGAATAGTGATACAGCGCTGCACCAGGGCGTCGGTGAGTATCGGCGGCCGGCTCCATGCCTCGACAGGCAAGGGGCTGATGGTGCTCGTGGGCGTGGAGTGCGGCGACAGCCCCGACGACGCGCGGTGGCTTGCCGACAAAACGGCGGCGCTGCGCATTTTCGACGACGATCAGGGAGTGATGAACCGCTCGATCCTCGACACCGGCGGCGAAGTACTGGCCGTGAGCCAGTTCACGCTGACCGCCTCGACCCGCAAAGGCAACCGTCCGAGCTACATCCGCGCGGCGCGTGAGCCCGAGAGCCGTCCGCTCTACGATCTCTACTGCAGCCTCCTGGGCCAGCGGCTGGGGCGCGAGGTGAAATGCGGCGTATTCGGAGCCGACATGCAAGTGGAGCTCGTCAACGACGGCCCCGTGACCATCATCATCGACTCTCGGCTTAAAGAATGACCCCATGGCAGATAGCGGACAGATGACACTTCAGGAGCTGCAGCAGACCGTCGACCGGTGGATAACGACGGTCGGGGTGCGTTATTTCTCGCCGTTGACCAATATGGCAATCCTCACCGAGGAGGTGGGCGAAGTGGCGCGCATCATGGCACGCACCCACGGCGACCAGTCGTTCAAGCCCGGCGAAAAGCCCGATCTGGCCGACGAACTGGCCGACGTGCTTTGGGTCGTGACGGCAATCGCCAATCAGGAAGGCATCGACCTCACCGAAGCCATTGCGAACAATCTCGCCAAAAAATCCATTAGAGATAAAGACCGCCACCGCCTGAATCCCAAGCTCCGCGACAACAACGACCAAAATTCATAAACCCCCAAAATAATCAAACCGATATGGCAGACAAATATCACGATACCGTGGCCAAAAGCACGGTTTTGACCGACGACGAGAAAGTGAAAGCCGACGTTGCCGAAATCCTCGCCAAAGAACTTGAAGGAAACCGCACTCACGATGTGCTGAAATTCCTCTTCAACTGCATCGACCTCACCACCCTCAAAGCCACCGATTCGCCTCAGAGCGTGGCACGCTTCACCGAGCGCGTCAACGACTTCGAAGAGGAGCACGGCGACCTGCCCAACGTGGCCGCCATCTGCGTATATCCCAACTTTGCCCCGATCGTGCGCACGGTGCTCGACGTGACTGAAGTCAACATCGCCTGCGTGGCCGGCGGATTCCCCTCGTCGCAGACATTCCCCGAAGTGAAAGTGGCCGAAGTGGCCCTCGCAGTTGAAGGCGGCGCCGACGAGATCGACATCGTGCTCAACGTGGGCAACTTCCTCGACGGCGACTGGGAGGAAGTGTGCGACGAGATCGAAGAGATCAAGCACGCCTGCCGCGACGCCCATCTGAAAGTGATCCTCGAATCGGGCGCTCTCAAAACGGCCGAAAACATCCGCGCCGCTTCAGTGCTCGCCATGTATTCGGGCGCCGACTTCATCAAGACCTCGACCGGCAAGGAATATCCGGGCGCTTCGCTCGAAGCCGCCTATGTGATGTGCCTGTGCATCAAGGAATATTACGAAAAGACGGGCCGCAAGGTAGGCTTCAAACCGGCCGGCGGCGTGTCCACGACCGACGAGGCTCTGGCCTATTACACGATCGTTAAGCATGTGCTCGGCGAAGAATGGCTCGACAACGAATATTTCCGCATCGGTGCAAGCC
>URWH01000154.1 GCA_900551515.1 uncultured Porphyromonadaceae bacterium | reverse complement strand
TCGAGGATGCCCGGGAGTGGCGCGAGGCTATCGACCTGCTGAACGCCATGCCGCTGCATCACATCACCGTGCATCCGCGCATAGCCCGGCAGCAATATGCGGGCGAACTGCACCTCGACGAATTCGGCGAACTACTTGAGCAGAGTCGCCATCCGGTGGTGTTCAACGGCGACCTTACGACCGCCTGTCAGATCGACGGCATCATATCGCACTTCCCCGGTCTTTATGGAGTGATGATGGGGCGTGGCCTTCTCGCGCGGCCCTCGCTAGCAGCGGAATGGCGCACAGGTACGGCCGCCGACGACGCGACGCTCAGGCGCGGCGTGACCCGCATGCACGACATTGTGGCGGACTACTACCGGATGACCCTCTGCGGCGACAGCCAGACGCTGTCGAAACTCAAGCCATTCTGGGATTATCTCGAAGCTGTCACGGGTCGCAAGGCATGGAAAAAGATAAGAAAAGCGACGACGCCGGCGCAATACGACTCGGCAGTGGCCGAAGCGATGCGGGATTCCACCGACTGAGAAAGCGGCATAATCCCACGCCGCGAGGCGATTTTTCGACCGGACGTAAAGTTTTGCCCATCTTTAACTTGCAAACATCGTGCGGAATGCCTACTTTTGCATAAATTAACCGTCACACATCACACCAATCATGCCAGACACACTTCCCATAGGCACGCTTCTGCGCAACGGCACATACCGCATAGTGCGCTTTATAGCCAGCGGCGGCTTCGGTTGCACCTACGAAGCCATGCACACCGTGTTTGAAGAGCGCGTAGCCATTAAAGAGTTCTATGTAAAGGATTTCTGCAACCGTGACGCCACGACAAGCCATATCTCGGTGGGCACCCTCAGTAAGAAGCCGCTTGTGGAAAAGCTTCACCGCAAATTCATCGAAGAAGCCAAGTCGCAGCGCAGCATGAAGCATCCTGGCATTGTGAGGGTTACCGACGTGTTCGATGAAAACGGCACGGCATATTATGTGATGGATTATATTGACGGAGCTTCGCTGACGGATATCCTCAAGCAGAAGGGTAAACTCAGTGAGAAAGAGGCGCTTGACTACATCCGTCAGGCCGCCGAAGCGCTGTCGTATGTGCATGCATCGCAGCGCCTGCATCTCGACATCAAGCCGAGCAACATCATGGTTGACAAGTCGGGACGTGCGATCCTGATCGATTTCGGCACGTCGAAACAATATGACGAGGTCGGCGGCGAGAACACATCGACACTTCTCGGCCACACGCCGGGCTATGCCTCACCTGAGCAGATGGCGTGCAGCGTCACCAAGTTTATGCCGGCAACCGACGTGTATTCGCTTGGCGCCACGCTATATAAACTATTGTCGGGCATCACTCCGCCCGAGTGCATGATGAGGGTGTCGGGCGAGCCGGTGAAACCGCTTCCCGACACGGTGAGCATCGCCACGCGCCGCGCCATCGAAGCCGCCATGCGGCTCGACCGTCTGCAGCGTCCGCAGAGCATGAAGAGTTTCCTGAATATGCTCGATGCCGGAGCCGAAGCGGCCGGCGGAGGCGGGTCGGATAATAATAATGACGACGCAACGGTGGCTCTTGACGATGAAAAGGATGAGAAACCGGAGGGAATCCTGCCCGAAAAGCCTGAGACAGAGGTCCGCAAATCATGGAAAGATCACCGCTGGGGTCTTGGACTGCTGATACTTGCCGTGTCGGTGGCGATAGGCGTCGGCGCATATATGATATTCGGAATGTCGGGCAGCGGTGACAGCAGTGGCGATGCGGCGGTGGAAGACTCGGTAACTCAGGAGGATACGGTCGATGTGACACAGCCGGCCGACGAGGCGGAAGCGCTGCCGTATGGCGTTGTCGATCCGGGTCTTTCAGTGTGCTGGTCAGATAAAAACGTGAGCAGCAACGGACAGACGCTCTTCACTTACGACGAAGCTCAAAAAATCATTGCTGAGCGCTATCCCGACTACCGTCTGCCGAAACCGGATGAGTTTATGAAACTTGAAACGGTGTTGAAATCAGGACCTTTAAAAGGGAGCAAAAACTGGCGCTGGGATACCGGACGCAACATGATGCAGTTTCGCTATGACAACGGTGCGGAGCTGGTCCTTCCTGCCGACGGACTGATTGAAGCTTCCGGTGAGCGAAACGGCGTCAAGGACTACGGGCTCTACCTCACCGCCGATCCCGAAAGAATATACACCTTTGACAAGACGGGCGCAGAGCTCGACTCGTTGAGAAGCGGTGAGAAATACAGTTTGCGCCTCGTTTGGAAAGGCAACAAATAATATATAATGTAAGGCTATGAAAACCAGATTACTTATATTAGCTTTAGTTACAGCACTTTTATCGTCGGTTGACGCTTATGCCAAGCGCCCGGCGAGCAATGACGGCAGCAGCCCGATAGGGCACGGCAAGCCGGCTCCATCGGTATCCGATAAGGGGAAACGACCGTCGACCGTGGGTCGCGGATCGAAGAAGGGAGCGCCGAAACAGCAAGGACGTGGGTCGCAAAGCAGCTCGCTGAAAAACAAGCTGACTCCCTATGGCGATGTGATTGACCTTGGCCTGGCCGTGGAGTACGAGGATGAGGTCTACGTGCTGCCCTACAGTTTCTGGAGCACACTCTCCACGTCGGAGCGTGGGAGCCTGGAACCGATAGGCGTGATTATGACCGGAGAAGATTTTTTCATAGCGATATGTCTTGAAGATGACGCAGCCGGTCAGGTCGACTGGGCAACCGCGATCGAATCGGAATATCTGCCTGATAAAGAGGCCGGCGAGCTGATGGCCATGCGTGTCGACGAGATCAACAGGGCGCTGAGTAATTTCGGCGGAACGGCTCTGTCTCCGTTCTACTGGACCAAAACGCCTAAGGATGACGATACGGCCTGGCAGATTGATGTGGACGGCGGATTTGTCTACGGCTACCGCAAGGATCTGAAATCGGCTGTGCGCGCGGTGTTTAAATCCAATTGACCGCACGGGCGTGCATGAAGTGCGCTCAAGATATAAGCAGTGCCGGGGCTTCCGAAAGCTCCGGCACTGCTTTTGATAAGGGAGAGGAAGGCGCAAGCCGCAGGCTTGCACCGCAGTGCCGGGCTGGCGGCGAGGGGAGGCGGCCTTGGCATGAGGCATGGACGGCCGGCGGCATGAGGCGAGGAGGGTAAGAAAGAGGCGATGGATTATTTGAGGGAGAGGGGCGGAAAAAGTGGAAGAAAAAGTGGTGGGATGGTTTGGTTAATAGGTGGAAAATCACTATCTTTGCAGTCCGATTATATCCAAAAACAATCGACGATGCGACCCGAGGCAGAGCCTTTGGCCGGGCTTGGCTGCGGTGAACGTCGCAATTAATTAACTTATTTACAATTAATTAAAAGTGGATACTTTAAGCTACAAAACATTAACCCCCAACGCGCAGAGCGTTGAAAAGGAGTGGCTTCTGATCGATGCCACCGACCAGCATCTTGGCCGTCTGTGCTCGAAGGTTGCGAAAATCCTTCGCGGCAAGCACAAACCGACCTATTCGCCGAACATTGAATGCGGCGACAATGTGATCATCATCAATGCCGAAAAGGTGATCCTGACCGGCAAGAAGATGACCGATCGTGAATATCTGACATTCTCGGGTTATCCCGGCGGCCAGCGTTCACTCTCGCCCGAAGTGCTGATGCAAAAATCCTACAACAAGCACATCAAACCGGGTATGCACCCTCTCTACATCAAGGTGATGAAAGGCATGCTCCCCAAGAACCGTCTTGGCCGTCGCCTGATCGAGAACATGCACGTGTACAATGGTCCCAACCATCCTCACGAAGCTCAGAATCCCGTAGTATTTGACATCAACAAAATGAAATAAGAGCAGGAAGTATGGAAACAGTTAATGCAGTAGGCCGCCGTAAGGCCGCCGTGGCACGCGTAATCGTTAAAGAAGGCAACGGTGCCATCGTTATCAACAAACGCCCCTTGGAAGTTTACTTCCCCTCTTCAATTCTCCAGTATATCGTAAAGCAGCCTCTGTCGAAACTCGACGTTGCTGAAAAATATGATATCCACGTGAATCTCGACGGCGGCGGCTACAAAGGACAGGCCGAAGCACTCCGTCTGGCTATCGCCCGCGCCCTCGTGAAGATCAACCCCGAAGACAAGAGCGCTCTTCGCGCCGAAGGCTTCATGACCCGCGACCCGCGCGCTGTGGAACGCAAGAAACCCGGTCAGCCCAAAGCCCGCAAACGCTTCCAGTTCTCGAAACGTTAATCTGCCCGCGGCTGCATGATGCCGCATAAAACCGGAGAAAGGCCGCGCCGCGACATGCACGGTACTCTCCACGGGATCCTACCGCGATCTCAAGAGTTTAGTATCTAAATCCTGTGGATGGACACGTTCCCTACCGCAGAATTGTAAAAAAATCAGAACGTAAACAACACTATTACTCACATGTCAACACCCACATTTGACCAATTATTAGAAGCAGGTTGCCATTTCGGTCACCTCAAAAGAAAATGGAATCCTGCTATGGCTCCTTACATCTTCATGGAGCGCAATGGTATCCACATCATAGACCTCTACAAAACAGCTGCCAAGCTGGACGAGGCCGCCGCAGCACTGAAGAGCATTGCCAAATCGGGCAAGAAAGTGCTTTTCGTTGCCACTAAAAAACAGGCCAAACAGGTGATTGCCGACAAAGCCCAGAGCGTCAACATGCCTTATGTGATCGAACGCTGGCCGGGCGGCATGCTCACCAACTTCCCCACCATCCGCAAAGCCGTCAAGAAGATGGCTTCCATCGACAAGATGAGCAAGGATGGCACTTTTGACAACCTCTCCAAGCGTGAGAAACTGCAGATTACACGTCAGCGCGCCAAGCTCGAGAAAAACCTCGGCAGCATCGCCGACCTCAACCGTCTGCCCTCCGCACTCTTTGTAGTAGACGTACTCAAGGAGCACATCGCCGTAGCCGAAGCCAACCGTCTCGGTATCCCCGTGTTCGCTATGGTCGACACCAACTCCGATCCCACGAACATCGACTTCGTAATCCCCGCCAACGATGATGCTTCCAAGAGCATCGAAGTGGTTCTCGACGCAGTATGCGCTGCCATGGCCGAAGGTCTGGAAGAGCGTAAAGCCGAGAAGGTAGATACCGAAGCCGCCGGCGAAGGTGCCGAAGAAGGCGCAGCTCCCAAACGCGAACGTCGCCGCGTACGCCGCAGCGAAGTGGCCGCAGCTGCCGAAGA
>URWH01000153.1 GCA_900551515.1 uncultured Porphyromonadaceae bacterium | reverse complement strand
CCCGTCGTAGATATTCGACGTCTCGCGGTAGGGCGAATCAGTGCCCGACACGTCATGATGGTCGCGTCCGAGCACTATCGGCGCCGTGATCTCGCCGCTCGCTATGGCGTCGTTGAACGCCTGAGCTATGCGGCGGCGTCCCTCGCAGTCGGCATAGAGGATGCGTGCCTGCGAGCCCACCACCAGATGGTTGCGGCCGGCCTCGCGGATCCAGTGTATGTTGTCACGGAGCTGACCGCGGATATCTTCGGGAGCCGCGCGCTCTATATCCTCGAGCACGGCGGCCGCGATGGCGTCGGTCTTGGCCAGATCGTCGGGATTGCCCGATGTGCACACCCATCTGAAGGGGCCGAAGCCATAGTCGAAGAACGACGGGCCCATGATGTCCTGCACATAGGAAGGATAGCGGAAATGTCCGTCGGCATCCATGATATCTGCGCCGGCACGCGACGATTCCAACAGGAAGGCGTTGCCGTAGTCAAAGAAATACATTCCTTTGGCCGTCAGCTTGTTGATGGCAGCAACCTGGCGACGGAGCGACTCCTGCACGCGGCGGCGGAACTCTTCGGGATTGTCGGCCATCATTCCGTTGGACTCCTCGAGGGTCAGGCCTGCGGGATAATATCCGCCCGCCCATGGGTTGTGAAGCGACGTCTGGTCCGAGCCAAGGTCGACCTGCTCGCCGTCGGCGGCAAGACGCTCCCACAGATCAACGACGTTGCCCTGATAGGCCAGCGACACCACCTCTTTGGCGGCGCGGGCCTTGCGGATGCGCGGCATCAGAAGGTCGAGATCGGTGTACACTTCATCAACCCATCCCTGCTCGTGACGTTTGGCCACGGCTTTCGGGTTGATCTCGGCAACCACGCTCACCACGCCGGCTATATTGCCCGCCTTGGGCTGAGCGCCCGACATGCCGCCGAGACCTGCCGACACGAAAAGCATGCCGCCGAGCGAGTTTTCGCCCGCTTTCAGGCGCTTGCGGCCGGCATTGAGCACCGTGATCGTCGTTCCGTGCACGATGCCCTGCGGACCGATATACATATATGAGCCCGCCGTCATCTGGCCATACTGCGACACGCCCATGGCGTTGAAGCGCTCCCAGTCGTCGGGCTTGGAGTAGTTGGGTATCACCATTCCGTTGGTCACCACCACACGCGGTGCGTCGGGATGGCTCGGGAACAGCCCTAACGGATGGCCCGAATACATCACGAGCGTCTGGCTGTCGGTCATCTCCGACAGATATTTCATCGTCAGCAGATACTGCGCCCAGTTCTGGAACACGGCACCGTTGCCGCCGTAGGTGATCAGCTCATGCGGATGCTGTGCCACGCGCGGGTCGAGGTTGTTCTGTATCATCATCATGATAGCTGCCGCCTGGCGCGACCTTGCCGGATACTCGTCGATCGGACGGGCATACATGGAATAGGCCGGACGATAACGGTACATATATATGCGTCCGTAGTCGTGCAGCTCCTGCAGAAACTCCGGAGCCAGCTTTTCGTGCAGGCTCGCCGGAAAATAGCGCAGCGCGTTGCGCAGCGCCAGCCGTTTCTGTTCATCGTTGAGTATGTCTTTGCGGCGCGGGGCATGGTTGACACTCGTGTCATAGCCCGGATGCGCGGGCAGCTCGGCCGGGATGCCGGCGCTCACTGTGTTGCGGAATTCTTCTTTTGTCATAGCATTATTTCGTCAGGGCTCGTCACCCTTTTATTTTTGAATTTACAATCTCAAGCACGCGGGCTTCGGCGGCCACTGCCTCGGCGGCTATCGCTTTGGCGCGGTCGGTCAGAGAGGCTGCGGCGGCGCGGTCTTTGAGCCCTGCGGCGTTTATTCTTACATTAAGCTCGGCGCCGAGCACCGCCGACCGTGCCGCGAGAGCGCCCACGCCGGCATCGCTCACCGACGCCGGATTGCCCTGCGCGGCCATCGCCTCGAGCAGCGCGAACGCCTCAAGCGCGGCTTCCATGGTGCGCAGCGGCACCTGTGTGGCATACAGCGTCGCGGCCTCCATGGCCTCGTCGCGCACCCGTCGCTCTTCTTCGCTCCCTTTGGGCAGCTGCAGGGCAGCCATCACGCGGTTGAATGCCTCGGTGTCTTCATCCACAAGATCGAGCAGACGCTCCATCAACGCCTGACCGCCGTCGGCATAGTCGGAAAAATCTTTCCACCGCTCGTCCCAGCCTGCCTTATGCGCCGACAGGTTAGCCACCATCGTGCCGAGAGCGGCACTCAGTGCGCCCATATATGCCGATATCGAGCCGCCGCCGGGGGCCGGCGATTCCGATGCCGTGGTCTCGGCAAACTTCCGGCAGCTGAGATCGGTAAGCCCCGGCTTGCGCCCGGCCTCGATCATATATTCTATCACTTTCTCTTCGGGGCGGAACGGCGCCAGCTCGTCAAGTCCCATCGACTTCACTGCCATCCTTATTATCTCATCGTCAGGCAGACCCGTCGACCGCTGCTGTTTGTGCAGGAAATAGCGTCCGGCATCGATCAGCGTGCGCTTCGGCACCAGACCCACGATCTCGGTGCCTGTCACGCGGATGCCGCGCGCGGCTGCCGCACGGGTCACTTCGTCAAAGGCCACATGTAGAGGCGTCACGCCGATATCGGTGATGTTCATCGACACCTGCGCAATACCGTATTCGTCAATAAACCAGCCGATGGCCTTGGTGGCCTTGAGCGTGCCGGGCAGCATGATGATGTTGCCGTCGGCGTCACGCTCGGGTTTGCCGTTAGGCTTGCCGCCCTCGCGCTTGGGGCGCCCTTTCTCGCGCACGTCGAAGGCTATGGCGTTGGCGCGGCGGGTCGACGTGGTGTTGAGGTTGAAGTTCACGGCTATCAGGAAGTCGCGGGCACCCACGGCCGTAGCGCCGCTGCGGGCCACGGCCTCGTCGAAGCGGCGCGGGCCGAAATCGGGCGCTTCATCCTCACTCACAAGCCGTTCGGCCAGTGCCTCATACTCTCCGCGGCGACACACGGCCAGATTCTTGCGCTCGGGACGGAACGCGGCAGCCTCATAGCCGTAGACCGGTATGCCGAGTTCTTCGCCTATGCGCCGTCCGAGGCCGCGGGCCAGTTCGGCGCACTCTTCAAGCGTGATGCCCTCCACGGGGATGAGCGGCAGCACGTCGGTGGCGCCCATGCGCGGATGCGCGCCGTGATGTCGCCGCATGTCGATAAGCTCGGCGGCTTTCTTCACACCGCGGAAGGCGGCCTCGCACACCGATGCCGGATCGCCCACAAAGGTCACCACCGTGCGGTTCGTGGCCTCGCCGGGATCTACATCGAGAAGCTTCACTCCGTCCACCGTTTCTATAGCGTCGGTTATCTGTTTTATGATGTTTCTGTCACGCCCTTCGCTGAAATTGGGCACGCACTCCACAATCTGTCTTTTCATGGTTCATTTTGAATTTTTATTCTTGTTTCTTGCAACTGCCGACATAGCTTTAGGCCGCTTTCCGGCACGCTGCTTTCTGTCTACAAACTTACGCATTTTTCTCCACCCGGCCAAATATCATTAAACAAGCAACTCGCCGTCAAAACACTCGTTTTTTTCACTTTTTATGCTTAAATTTGCGTCGCTTTATGTCGGGACGCCTTTTGTCCCGGATTTAATTTTCGATCTACAGCATGAAAAAAGGCCTGATACTCCAGCTCGTTTGCATCGCCGTGCTATGGCTTCTGCTCTGCTATCTGCTCGTCATATCCACGCCGTTCACGCTAAAAACGATCCTGCTCATCGTCGGATCGGGCATCATTGTTTTCGTGCCGCTCTATAAAAAGCATTTCCGGAAATGACACCAAGGCGCCCCAGCAACATACTCACCCCGCCGGCCGACGAATCCCTGCAGCCGCTCGACCCCGAACGATATCCGAAGCTCTCAGCCATCGGCTCGCCCGCCGACCTGCGCCGGCTCAACATCGCGGAGCTCCCCGAGGTCTGCGCCGAAATCCGCGACTTTCTCATCCACTCGCTCTCGGCCAATCCCGGCCATTTCGCCTCTTCGATGGGCTCGGTCGAGCTGACCGTCGCGCTACACTATGTGTTCAACACCCCCTACGACCGCATAGTCTGGGACGTGGGACATCAGGCTTACGGCCACAAGCTCCTCACCGGACGCGCCGCCCGCTTCCACACCAACCGCCGCCTCGGCGGACTCAGCGGCTTCCCCAACCCCGCCGAAAGCGAATACGACACCTTCTCGGCCGGCCATGCCTCCAACTCCATCTCGGCTGCCCTCGGCATAGCTGTGGCAGCATCGCTCAACCACGACACCCCGCGACGCAACGTAGTGGCCGTCATCGGCGACGCTTCCATCAGCGGCGGACTCGCCTTCGAAGGACTCAACAACGCCGCCAACTCGGGCAGCAACCTCCTCATCATCCTCAACGACAACGACATGTCGATCGACCACAACGTCGGTTCGCTCAACTCCTATCTCGCCCACCTCACCACCTCGAAGGCCTACAACAACATCCGCTATTCGGCCTATCGCGGCCTCAAGAAGCTGCACCTCTTCAACGACCGCAACCGCGGCCGCGTCATGCGCTTCAACAATTCCCTCAAATCGTTCTTCACCAAGGAACAGAACATCTTCGAGGGCCTCAACATACGCTATTTCGGCCCCTTCGACGGCCACGACCTGCCCCGCATCATACGCGTGCTCAACGACATCAAGGACATGAACGGCCCCCGCATCCTCCACCTCCGCACGGTCAAAGGACGCGGTTTCCGCCCCGCCGAGGACGATCCCGCCCTCTGGCACGCACCCGGCCGCTTCGACCCCGAGACGGGCAAGCTGCAGACCGACGCCCGCGGCCTCGCCCCCGCCAAATATCAGGACGTGTTCGGTGAGACGCTCGTCGAGCTCGCTCGCGCCAACGACAGCATCGTCGGCATCACGGCGGCCATGCCTTCCGGCACCTCGATGAGCATGCTGCAGAAGGAAATGCCGGAGCGCACGTTCGACGTCGGAATCTCCGAAGGCCACGCCGTCACTTTCGCCGGCGGCCTTGCCAAAGAGGGCAAGCGCCCGTTTGTAGCCATCTACTCTTCATTCCTGCAGCGTGCCTACGACCATATCATCCACGACGTCGCCCTCCAGTCGCTCCCCGTGGTCTTCGCCATCGACCGCGCAGGCCTTGTCGGCGAAGACGGCGCGACGCACCACGGCGTGTTCGACTTCAGCTACCTCAGCTCCATACCCGGCATGACGGTGGCCTCGCCGCGCAACGAGATCTATCTCCGCC
>URWH01000152.1 GCA_900551515.1 uncultured Porphyromonadaceae bacterium | reverse complement strand
CCTGCCGGGAAGAAAAGCTGAACTCCGGCATCGGGCCGGACGGAAAAGCGCAGGTGTCCGTGCAGTATGCGTTCGGTGTACCGGAACGAGTGGATACCATCGTGATCTCCTGCCAGCATGATGCAGACAAAGACCTTGACGAGCTGCGCGAAGAACTCCGCAGGCTGGTCATTGCCCGTGCCTGCCATGACGTGCGCATCGACGAGCAGACGAAGATTCTCATCAATCCGTCCGGCAGGTTTGTGCTGGGCGGTTTTGAAGCCGATACCGGTCTCACCGGCCGCAAGATCATCGTGGACACCTACGGAGGCCGCGGCGCCCACGGCGGCGGCGCTTTCTCCGGCAAGGATCCCTCCAAGGTCGACCGATCGGCAGCCTACGCCGCCCGCCACATAGCCAAAAACCTCGTGTACGCCGGCATAGCCCGTCAGGCACTGGTGCAGGTGGCCTACGCCATCGGCGTGGCCCAGCCCGTCAGCCTCTACGTCAACACCTTCGGCACAGCTACTTGCGGCCTCCCCGATGCCGAGATCTCCGAAAAGGTGGCAAAGCTCGTCGACATGCGCCCCCACGCCATCGAGGAGCGCCTCAAGCTCCGCAACCCCATCTATTTCGAAACGGCTTCCTACGGACACGTAGGCCGCCAGCCCATCACCGTCAAAAAGACGTTCCATTCCAAATACGAACCCGACAAAACGGTTGAAGTGGAGCTCTTCACATGGGAAAAGCTCGACCTCGCCGATAAGTTTCGCGAAGCATTTGCCAAAAAATTTTGATAACATCTGAAAATGATGTATCTTTGTGCGCTATAACTGCCGTGTGGAGCCCCCACACGGCGTTATGGCGCATAATACACCGCATAATAAAAAACACAGATACTTAAATAACTAATGGCAACCTTAGAGAAAATCAGAAGCAAATCAGTGCTTTTGCTCATCATCATCGGTGTGGCCCTGCTGGCTTTCATCATCGGTGATTTCTTCAACTCAAGCCGCACCCTGTTCGGCCCCGACAACAGCGTGGCTAACATCGACGGCGAAAAAATCGAAGCTTCAGAATATCAAAACCGCAGCCAGTCGCTCGAAACAGGAAACTCCGACGAGGAACGCGCCTACGTACAGCAGATGCTCCTGCGCTCTATGATGCTCGAAAAACTTCAGAACGAAGAATATGAAGACCTCGGCATCACCGTCACCGACGACGAGCTCAACGATATGATCAACGGCAGCGGCAAAATGTTTGCCGACAGAATGGCTGCTGACTATGCAGCCTCAAAGCTGAAACTGCAGGTGCAGTCGGCCGCCGAGCTTCAGGACGTGACCAACAACCCCACGAAATACGGCTATCCCGCCGAAAGCAAACAGCAGCTCCAGCAGTTCTGGCTCGACTTCGAGAACGAAATGGTCAAATTCCTGACCAACAACAAATTCATCTCGATGCTCAGCGGCACTATGGTTGCCAACGATCTCGACATCGCCCAGTCGTTTGCCGACGATCAGACCGGCTACATGATCTCCTATGTTCAGAAGCCCTACGTGGTCGACCCGAACATCAAGGTGACCGACGACGAGATCCAGAAAGCATGGGAAGCTGAAAAAGAGACCTACGCCGTCAAAGAGGAGCAGCGTCTGATCAACTTCATCTCAGTGCCCATCGCTCCGTCGGTCGACGATGAAGACGCAGCCCGCGCCCTCATGGCCGAAGTGATCGAAGGCCTCAACACCACCGACGGCGTTGAAGCACTCCGCGGCCGCAAAGGTTTCGACAACCAGCAGACCACGATGACCAACGCTTTCATCGCCGATATCGTAAAACAGGGCGGCAACGCCGACCTCAAGGCATTCGTCGACTCCGCCGCCGAAGGTCAGGCCAAACTGATCCAGGACGGTCCCGTCGATTTCCAGATTGCCAAGCTTCTCAAACGCGGTGAGGCTGTCGACTCCGTCACCATCAGCTTCGTAGCCTTCGACAGCTCCGTAGCCGGTGTGGCCGACACTCTGAAAGCCGCCTTGGCCGCCGGCAAGAAAGCCGCCGACCTGCAGGCCATCGAAGGAGTGGCTTACGTGCTCGACAGCGTGCCCGCCTCCATCACCAACCCGATGATCGCCAACCGCGAAGTAGGCCAGCTCATCTCGGCCGAGATCTCCGGCAACAAGGATGCGTTCATCAGCAACGAACTCGGCAAGCCGTTTGAAGGCACCGTCGAGTCAGGCATCGGCACCCTCTACACCGTCACCTCGCGTAAGGCTCCCCAGAGCAACGTTGAGCTCGCTCTCATCAGCTACCGCCTCGACCCTTCGCGCGCTACCATCGACAACCTCCGCTCCGGTCTTGAGAAATTCATCGCCGCCAACGGCGACGCCACCAAATTCGTGGCCAACGCAGCAGCAGCCAACTATGCCGGCAGCTTCAACCTCGTATCAGCCTCTTCGCCCTACGTTGTCTTAGGCCAGAACCCCCAGAACGGTCAGCCCATCTTCATGCCCAACTCGCATCAGGCTGCACGCTGGGCTCTCGAAGCTGAAAAAGGCTCCGTATCACCGATCTTCGGCGACCAGCGCACCGGCGCATTCCTCGTGGCCACACTCGTCGACGTTTACCCCGACTACGTCACCACGACATATCCTCAGGTAAAGACCCTGCTCACCGACAAAGTGCGCAAATCGAAAGTCGGCGACACCATGGTTAAACAGTACACCGGCAAAGCCAACGACATTGCCGGCTACGCCGCCGTCATGGGCACCGAACCCGCAACCGACGCCGTCAACTTCCTCCGCAGCGGCCGCATCTATGGTTCCGAGCTCCTCGGCAAGATCGTCACCTCGGCCACCGGCAAAGTGTCGACCCCCGAAAAAGGCGAGAACGGCGTGTTTGTCTACCAGGTTACCTCCGTCAACAAACCCACCCGCAAACTCGACAAAGCAGCCGACGCCCAGACATTCAATGCCACCCGCGGCGTCAGCTCGCTCAACGACGAAGGTTTCTTCCAGCTCCTTCTCGGCAACCGTCCGTTTGAAAACCGTCTGCTGAAAGTGTTCAAAGAAGACTGATCATCGCACACCGACCGCGGCCAACGCCCGATGCTGTGCGAGGCACAGCGCTAAGGCTTGCCGCCGACCATCATAAGCTCCGGCCCGCTGACAAAGGTATGAAACCTGCGGCGGGCCGGTTCTGATAATTAAAACCTGCAGCGCCCCCTCCCGGCGATACAAGAATCCGCAGCAAAACAAGACAACACCGAAACCGTAACTATCCGGCAACAAACCAACCGACACAACTCTCCTTGAAATCGATAAAAGAACTATACCGCATCGGCACCGGTCCGTCCAGCAGTCATACTATGGGACCGCGCAAGGCTGCTGAAATCTTCTTAGGAAAACATCCCGAAGCCAAAGCTTTTCAAGTTACTCTTTATGGAAGCCTCGCCGCTACCGGTAAAGGACACATGACCGATGTAGCCATTTTAGATACATTGCAACCGCATGCGCCTACAGAAATTATCTGGAAAGCCCATGTCTTCTATCCGTTTCATCCCAATGGAATGACTTTCAAATCTTTGAATGAAAAAGGAAAGGTGACAGATGAATGGACTGTTTTCAGTGTAGGCGGAGGTGCTCTAGCCGAAGAAGGACACGACAAAGGCTCAACTCCGGAAATCTATGATATGAACCGTATGAGTGAAATCCTCTACTGGTGTGAACGTACCGGGCGCAATTACTGGGAATACGTCCAGCAATGTGAAGACGAAGACATTTGGGACTATCTGGCAGAAGTATGGAAAACCATGAGAGAAGCCATTGAGCGTGGTTTGGATCAAGAAGGCGTATTACCCGGGCCACTCAATCTGCGCAGAAAAGCCTCCACTTACTATATTAAGGCAAAAGGTTATAAGGACAATCTGCGTTCCCGCGGGTTAGTATTCTCATACGCTCTGGCAGTCAGTGAAGAAAACGCCTCAGGTGGCAAAATCGTCACAGCCCCTACTTGCGGATCATGCGGAGTGGTTCCGGCTGTACTTTATCACTTGCAAAAAAGCCGTGACTTCAGCGATATGCGGATTTTAAGAGCACTGGCTACTGCCGGATTGATAGGAAATATAGTAAAACACAACGCCTCCATTTCCGGAGCCGAAGCCGGTTGCCAGGCAGAAGTAGGAGTGGCCTGTTCAATGGCATCCGCCGCTGCCAGCCAATTATTCGGAGGTAGCCCGGCCCAGATAGAGTATGCAGCCGAAATGGGCTTGGAGCATCACTTGGGAATGACTTGCGATCCGGTATGCGGATTGGTACAAATCCCTTGTATCGAAAGAAATGCCTATGCAGCGGCCCGAGCTCTTGATGCCAATATCTATTCTGCCTTTACAGACGGTAATCACCGTGTATCCTTTGACAAAGTGGTGGAAGTAATGAAACAGACCGGTCATGACCTTCCTTCCTTATATAAGGAAACCAGCGAAGGCGGTCTGGCAAAGGATTACGAGCCGATGGATTAATAACAGGGCAAAGACCGAGAACTGTATTTATAATACATAAGAGGGTGAATCAAAATTGGTTGCGACTATCTTTTTCAACGCTGATAATAAAAAGATAGTTCAATTTATTTCTGATACACCCTCTTATGGCATCATTACTATAAGGAGAGATAGTTCCCCTATTACAGAAAAAATCTTTTTTAATCGCTCAACTTCAAGAATCCTCCAAACTGATCGAAGTCTACTTCCAATCCATTTTCCAATGTCAGTTCATATCCCTTGCGGTTACGTTCTATCTTCACCGTTTTATGCCCGTTATAATTAGCTTTCATATACTTGGAAATAGCCTGAGGGATAAAAGTAGAAGGAACCGACTTGTTCTTGCAATCTATCTCAAGCCACTCTCCCTTTGAATTGAACTCCAATTCAATGCCATCGGCCAATTTCACATCATAGGAAGTGGTCTGAAACAAGTCCTTTTCAATCTTGATATACGCAACTTTAGTCTGGGAGAAATGTTTGCCGATCATTTCACGTGCGGCAACAGGAAGCTTATTCACATCGCGGGTCACAACATCGCCAGCCATGGCGAATTGAAGAGAGCATACCAGCATAGCCATTAAAAATAAAATCTTTCTCATAATCTAATTTATTCTTTAGTTAGTTAATGCCATACCAACAACTAACCGCCTAAAAAGATTATGACGCGAAAAATTATTCCTGTATTTTAGATTTAATTAAGGCTGTCTCCCAACATGGGAGGAAGCTCCTCCATATCCTCATTTTTAG
>URWH01000151.1 GCA_900551515.1 uncultured Porphyromonadaceae bacterium | reverse complement strand
TAAACAGCAATGCGAACGCGCCGCTGCCGGAAACATGGCCGCCGTTGCGAGCGCAACAGCGCAATCAGCGCAAATAGAAAATCCTTAAACATATACCCAAATCAACAAGATGAAAAAAATTCTGACCCTGGCATTGGCCACAACGTGCCTCTTTGCTTCAGCGGCAGCGTCGCGCCCGGCAAAAGCCGACTACAATGTGGTGCCGTTGCCCTGCGAGATTAAACTGTCGCCCAAGAAAGGCTTCACCGTCAACCGATCGACCCAGATAGCCTATCCGGCCGGCGATGCGAAGCTTCAGCGCAACGCCGAACTGCTTGCCGGCTATCTGAAACAGCTCACCGGCTATGATCTCCGGCTCACCACTGAGGCGCCGCGCAAAAACGCGATAGTCCTCAGCACAGGTCTCGCCTCCGACAACAAGGACGCATACACCATCACCGTCAGCGACCGCACCGTGACCATCGACGGCGCCTCGGCCGCCGGCAATTTCTACGGCATCCAGACCCTGCGCAAATCAATCGATCCGCAATCGGCCGCCGGCGGTGTAGTATTTCCGGCTGCCACAATCAGCGACGCACCCCGCTTCGGCTATCGCGGCGCGCATTTCGACACCTCGCGCCATTATTTCCCGACCGACTCGATCAAAGAGTTTATCGACATGCTCGCCCTGCACAACATCAACCGCCTGCACTGGCACATAACCGACGATCAGGGTTGGCGTCTTGAGATCAAAAAATATCCCAAGCTCACTGAATTCGGCTCAGTGCGTGCAGGCACATGCATCGGGCACGACTTCAACTCCACCGACAACAAGCCCTATGGCGGCTACTACACCCAGGAGGAGGCCCGCGACATCGTGAAATATGCCGCCGACCGCCATATCACCGTGATACCTGAGATTGATCTCCCCGGCCACATGCTTGCGGCTCTCACCGCCTATCCGGAGCTCGGCTGCACCGGCGGCCCGTATGCCGTGTGGCAGCGCTGGGGTGTGTCGGACGACGTGCTTTGCGCCGGCAACGACACGACGCTCCAGTTTATCGACGATGTGCTCGCCGAAGTGACCGACATATTCCCCTCGGAATATATCCACATAGGCGGCGACGAATGCCCGAAAGACAAATGGGCCGAATGTCCGAAATGTCAGGAACGCATCCGCCAGCTCGGCCTTAAATCCGACACCCACTCGACAGCCGAGCAGAAGCTCCAAAGCTTCGTCATGGAGCATGCGGCAAAGACTCTCGCCTCCAAAGGCCGCAAGATGATAGGCTGGGACGAGATAATCGAAGGCGGCCTTTTCCCCGGCGCCACCGTGATGTCGTGGCGCGGAGTGGAAGGCGCCCGCGAAGCAGCCAAACAGGGCCACGACGCGATCATGACACCGACCAACTATTGCTACTTCGACTATGCACAGTCGCAGGATCCGACCACCGAGCCGCTTGGTATCGGCGGCTATGTCCCCGTGTCGAAAGTCTACAGCCTCGAGCCCACCGAGCGCCTCACGCCCGAACAGGCAAAGCATATTCTCGGCGCACAGGCCAACCTCTGGACCGAATATATCTCCACGATGGATCATGTGATGTATATGGAGCTACCGCGTCTGGCCGCGCTGAGCGAGGTGCAGTGGATGCAGCCCGAACGCAAGGACTACGATGAATTCACATCGCGTCTGCCGCGCCTCATCAACCACTACCGCAGCCTTGGCTACAACTTTGCGCCGCACGTGTTTGACATTCAGGGGGGTCTGCACAGCGACACAGTGCGCCACGTGATTGTGGCCGACCTCCGCTCTATCGACGGCGCCCCCATCCGCTATACGCTCGACGGTTCGGAGCCTACCGAGAGTTCCACGCTCTACACCGGTCCCGTCGACATCAACCGGTCGTGCACCATCAAAGCACGCATCTTCCGTACCGAAGGTGCAAGCCACATCTTCACCGACAGCGTGACATTCAACAAAGCAACCTCGTCGCCCGTTGTGCTCTCCACCCTGCCCCACTCGCGCTATCAGGCTCCCGGCACACTGCTCACCGACGGACGCTTCGGCCGCTCGAGCTTCAACACCGGCGAATGGATGGGCTTCGAAGGCACACCGCTCGTGGCCACCATCGACATGGGACACGAAAAGGAGATCTCGGAAGTGGATGTGCGCACCAACGTCGACGGTCTCAACTGGATAATGGACACCCGCGGCATCACTATCGAGGTGTCGGCCGACGGCAAGGATTTCACCACCGTGGCTTCGGAAGATTATCCTGCCATGACCGATTATAAATCGGAGATCGTGACACACAAGATGAAATTTGATCCGGTGAAAACGCGCTTCATCAAAGTGACAGCCAAATGCGAGGATACGCTTCCGGCATGGCACGGAGCGGGCGCCGGCAAACCGGGCTTCCTCTTCGTTGACGAGATTGTCGTAGAATAAGATTATTCAGCAAACATCAAAAAAAGCGCTGGCTTCTATAGCAGGAGTCGGCGCTTTAATTTTTTGGCCATTAAAAAAATGCGTCACCTGACCTCGCGATTATTTAAGGGACGGGGCTTTAGGGTGGTGAAAGCAAAAAAAGGAACTCCCCCCGGGGAGGCGGAGGAGTTGGGTGCGGCCGGTTGAGGGCGACGCGCCAGATTCGTTACGGAATCACTGTCCGAGATACGGTTTCAGCAGACGACTTTTCTGTCCTTTGAGACGACGGATGGCCTTTTCCTTGATCTGACGCACGCGCTCGCGTGTGAGGTCAAACTTGGCACCGATTTCTTCAAGCGTCATTTCCTGACAGCCGATACCGAAAAACATCTTGAGGATTTCACGCTCACGTTCGTGAAGCTGACGCAAAGCACGGTCGACCTCTTTAGAGAGCGATTCCTGCGTAAGGGCCTGATCGGCCATCGGGGAATCTTCGTTGGTCAGGACGTCGAGAAGCGAGTTGTCCTCACCTTCAACGAAAGGAGCGTCGACGGAGATGTGACGGCCCGAAACTTTAAGTGTGTCAGCGATTTTGTCAACAGGCACATCGAGACGTTCAGCGAGTTCTTCAGCCGAGGGGCGGCGTTCGTTGTCCTGCTCGAATTTAGAGAGCGCTTTGCTGATTTTGTTGAGCGATCCCACCTGATTGAGCGGCAGACGCACGATGCGGCTTTGCTCAGCCAGAGCCTGAAGGATCGATTGGCGGATCCACCATACGGCATAGGAGATAAATTTGAAGCCTCGGGTTTCGTCAAATTTCTGTGCCGCTTTTATCAAGCCGAGATTGCCTTCGTTGATAAGGTCAGGCAGGCTGAGTCCCTGATTCTGGTACTGCTTAGCCACCGACACCACGAAGCGTAGATTGGCACGAGTGAGTTTCTCGAGAGCTTTCTGGTCACCTTGGCGAATGCGCTGGGCGAGCTCCACTTCCTCCTCGACGGAGATAAGCTCTTCACGACCTATCTCCTGGAGATATTTGTCGAGCGAAGCGCTTTCGCGGTTAGTGATTGATTTGGTGATTTTTAGTTGTCTCATCGTTTGTTTGTGAGAATAAGCGTGCGAAGTTACGAATTTTTTTTGAAATTCCGCTAACAACTATAACAAAAAGCGCCGAAAAAAGTGCATTATTTTTCAAAAATTTCGACAGGGGGGGGGGAGCATTTCCCCAAATTACGGTTTGGCCCCCCCAGGCAGGTAGCGCTTCCGATTAATAATAGTGTCTCGCCTCTGTGTAGAAAATGTGGATTTATAGGAGCGGAGGCGTCCCGGTCACCGTCCAATAAAAAGGAGCGGAGGCATCCTGCCTCCGTGCATTAATTTGAATTAATTTGAATAGCGGGGCGGCCCTCGCTAATGTTGGGGAAAATGACTAACTTTGCAGGCTGTGATCCGCCTTGATGGCCGGATCTGGTAATGTAAACCTGACGAATATGGCTGATATAAAAGATATTGAAATGGCGGAATTTAACTATCCGCTGCCTGAAGAACGTATTGCCAAACATCCGCTGGCTGAACGCGACCGCTGTAAGCTGCTGGTGCGGCGTGGTGACGGCTCGCTTGAGGATAGGGTTTTCAGCGAGCTGCCCGAGCTGCTCCCTGCCGACACACTCCTTATATATAATAATACGCGCGTGATCAATGCCCGCGTGCGCATGCACAAATCGTCGGGCGCCCTCATCGAGATATTCTGCCTCGAGCCGGAGCAGCCCCGCGACTACGAACAATGCTTTGCCGCCACTTCTCGTTGCTCGTGGAACTGTCTGGTGGGCAACAGCAAGCGATGGAAAGAGGGCGCCCTGCAGACCGATGTCACCGTCGGCGACCGCACCGTCACCCTGAAGGCCGAGCGCATGGTGCGCTCCGACGCCGGCTCGGTGGTGGAGTTCTCATGGGACGATCCGTCGGTCACCTTCTCGCAACTCATCGAAGCCGTAGGCGAGATACCGATCCCGCCCTATCTCAACCGCTCGACCGAGGCCACGGACTCGACCGACTATCAGACGGTCTATTCGCGCATCGACGGCTCCGTGGCGGCTCCCACGGCCGGACTTCACTTCACGCCCGAGACGCTGCACCGCATATCCGACCGCGGCATCGAGCGCCTGGAGGTGACCCTCCATGTGGGCGCAGGCACATTCCAGCCTGTGAAGAGCGCCACGATCGGCGGCCACCCCATGCACAGCGAGTTCATAGCCGTGAGCCGCGACGTGGTCTCGCGCCTTGCCGCCAAGACCTCGGTGACAGCCGTCGGCACCACATCGGTGCGCACCCTCGAGAGCCTCTATCATCTCGGATGCATGGCCTCGCAAGGCATGCCGCTCGACGAAGTGCCGCAATGGTACCCCTACGACCCCTCCCACCCCTCTCTGTCGAAGTCCGACGCTTTCCGGGCGCTTCTCGACTATATGGACGCTCACTCGCTCACTCGGCTCACAGCCGCCACACGCATCATCATCGTGCCGGGCTACCGCGTCGTCGACGTCATGATCACCAACTTCCACCAGCCGCAGTCGACGCTCCTTCTGCTGGTGTCGGCTTTCACCGGCGGCGACTGGCGCCGGATGTATGATCACGCGCTCTCGGCCGACTACCGTTTCCTAAGCTACGGCGATGCCGAGCTGCTGTTCCACGACTGTTCCACGAGTTATAAACAATAAGGTCACTTTATCAACATTTAACGTAAAAACCGCCCCTCACCACTTTCAAAAATGGTGGGAATGTGATTACTTTGCACCTCTGATAAAAAGACACATCAGTTTTTACGACTCACACACATGGGTAAAATCATAGCAATAGCAAATCAGAAAGGCGGAGTGGGCAAAACCACCACCACCATCAACCTTGGAGCGTCGC
>URWH01000150.1 GCA_900551515.1 uncultured Porphyromonadaceae bacterium | reverse complement strand
GCAAAGTTCGCCAGTAAAAAAACTTTGGCATAGGCGGCCTTTTTCGGACGGATACGGAATATATTCTGTATCTTTGTCCCTGTGGGATGCTTGACGCTCATCTCCTTCGTACATTATGTCATGAAACTTAAGATTACGCCGATATTCATTATCTTGTCAGCTGCGCTTGACCTTGCGGCGCAGTCTGTGATCCCCTCGCCACGCAGATTCGCAGCACGTGAGGGAAGCTTCTGTATCGGTCGAGAGATTGCCATCTGCTGCAACGACACCACAGCCGGCTATTTCACACTGTTTCGCGATGAATTTGCGGCCGGTGCGGGATTGCATCTGACTTGCGACACCATCAACTCCGACGTTGCCTGGATCACGGACAGCACCATCCCCACCGAAGGATATGAAATAGACATAACGCCGCGGCGCATGGAAATACGAGCCTCCGATGCGGGCGGATTCGTATATGCGGTTCAGACGTTGCGGCAGCTGGCCGTCAGCACAAGCCGCGGCATTGAATTCAGATGCATGAGCGTCAGCGATGAGCCCCGCATGCGTTGGCGTGCATTCATGCTTGATTCCGGGCGGCAGTTTCAGCCCGTAGAGGTGATCAAAAAATATATCGACATGGCGTCGATGCTTAAAATGAACCGCTTCCACTGGCATCTCACCGAAGGACTCGGCTGGAGGATCGAGATAAAGCGCTATCCGCTCCTTGCTCTAAAAGGCGCCTTCGTCGGTAAGAGCCCCGGGCAGCAGGGGTATTATACGCAAGATGAGATCCGCATGTTGGTCGACTATGCGCGCAGGCGCAAAATTGAGATTGTCCCCGAAATCGATATGCCCGGACATGCCGAGGCTGCAATCTTCTCCTACCCGGGGCTGGGATGCTTCGGCGACCGTATCGAGATTCCGCAGACCGGATTTACCCCGAACATCTTTTGCGCCGGAAACGACAGCACTCTTGTCTTTCTGAAAAACGTATTGGATGAAGTCTGCGAGCTTTTCCCCTCGGAGTATATCCATCTCGGCGGCGATGAGGCGCCTAAGGACAATTGGGAAAAATGTCCATCGTGCCGGGCAAGATTAGAGCGGGAGCATCTGGCCGACACCCATGCCCTCCAACTGTGGCTCTCCGCCGAAATGGCCCGTCACCTTAAGTCAAAAGGACGCAAAGCCATATTCTGGGACGATGTGGTGGCCGGAGAGGGCTACCGTCTGCCCGACAATTCCGTAATACAGTGGTGGAATTACCGCGGCCACGGCAGCCGTGGACTGCGCAACGCCCTATCATGCGGCCTTGAGGTGATATGCAGTCCGAATTATTACACCTACCTCAACTTTCCGCTGACGCCCTGGCGCGGCTACGGTCAGAAGCGTACGTTTGATCTGGCCGACGTGTATCTCCGCAATCCTGCCGACAGTGCTTTTAACGAAGGTAATCCTTCGGTTATGGGCATGACATGCGCGCTCTGGACCGACTATGGCGTGACCGAGGATATGATCGACCGCCGACTCTTCCCGCGTATACTGGCACTTGCCGAGCAGATGTGGCATCGCGACGATACGACACCCCATCCTGAAGATTTTTACCGAAGAATCGATGCCGCGAGGCCGTTTTGGGAAAGCGAAGGCTACGAATTCGGACCGGCTTTCAGACAGGATGTGCCGCCCGGCTACACATGGTGAAAAACCATCGGCCACGCAATTACATGCATTCCGCCCCTCGCCGGCCGCCGCTCGCGCTCCGCGCGGCTTGCTTACCGGCTCGCCGAAGCTCAAAATTCGTTCTGCAGCAGATTCGGATAAGTCAGCAGGCTCATTGAAGGACGAACTATAGGGCGAGGCGGAAGCCGAGGTCGTCGTAGCGGTAGTCGGGCGAGAGGTAGTAGCGGCGGGAAACGCGGCAGATCCTCGCATTGCCGCCCCAGCCACCGCCGCGGAACACGCGGCGAGAGCCCGAACGTGGGCTGCTATAGTCATCGCACCAAACATCGGAGACCCATTCCGAGATGTTACCGGTCATATCATATATACCCAACTCGTTTGGTGCTTTTGTGCCTACCGGATGTGTTTCTTTGCCGCTGTTGTAGAATGTGATTGGTATCGCAAATTTACATCTTATAACCCGAAACGGCAAAATTTGCAGCGAAGATTATTCGGGGCGGGAATGCGGATGGGATTTGCCGGAAAGAAATAATAATCTTAACTTTGTAGAATGATAGCTACGAAAATCGTAGCCAACGAAAATATAGACACCTTAACGTAACAAGAGAATGAAATACAGACAGACCTTTGCTTTGATATGTGCCGCGATAGGCATGACGGCCACGGCAGCGACGCCGCTATGGCTGCGCGACGTGAAGATATCGCCCGACGGGCAAGAGATAGCCTTCACCTACAAAGGCGACATCTATAAAGTGGCGACGGGCGGCGGCAATGCCGTGAGGCTGACGGCGATGCCCTCGTATGAGAGCGACATCGTGTGGTCGCCCGACGGCAAGCAGATAGCCTTTGCGAGCGACCGCAACGGCGGCCGCGACATCTTCATCATGCCGGCGGGAGGCGGCGCAGCCACACAGCTGACGTTCAACTCCGCTTCGGAGACGCCCGAAGCGTTCACACCCGACGGCAAATATGTGGTCTACTCGGCTTCGATACAGGATCCGGCCACCAGCGCCATGTTCCCCACGGGCGTGATGCGCGAGGTGTACCGCGTGCCGGTGGGCGGGGGCAGTCCGGCGCAGATACTCGCCACGCCGGCCGTAGGCATCAGCTATCTGCCCGACGGCAAATCATTTATATATGAAGACGTGAAAGGCTTCGAAGATCCGCTGCGCAAGCACCACACCTCATCGGTGACCCGCGACATCTGGCGCTACGATGCCTCCACCGGACGCCACACCAACCTCACGGCCCGTGGCGGCGAGGACCTCAACCCGGTGGTGAGCGCCGACAAGAACAAGATCTATTTCCTGTCGGAGCGCGACGGCAAGACCATGAACGTATATGCCATGGACGCCGCCAACCCCAAGGCCGTGACGGCGGTGACCGACTTCGCCACACACCCCGTGCGCTTCCTCTCGCAGGGCTCCAACGGCACGCTGGCCTTCACCTACGACGGTGAGATCTACACCCTCGCCCCCGGACAGAGCAAGCCCTCGAAAGTGGCCATCGACCTGGTGACCGACGACACCGACATGCCCGAACGGCTACGCGTGAACGGCGCCGACGGATCGGCAATATCGCCCGACGGCAAGCAGCTCGCCTTCACCCGCCGCGGCGAAGTGTTCGTGACATCGGTAGAATATCCCTCGATCAAACAGATCACCCACACGCCGGAAAACGAATCGGACGTGACCTGGGGCAAAGACGCCCGCGAGCTTTACTATACCTCATCCCGCGACGGACATTATAATATATATGTGGCCAAGATAGCGCGACAGGAAGATCCGAACTTCTCCAACGCCACGCTCATCGAAGAGAAAGCGCTCTTCCCCAACGACGGCATTGACCGCACGGTGCCCTCGCTGTCGCCCGACGGCAAGCAGCTCGCCTTCATCCAGGACCGCAACAAGCTGATGGTGATGGATCTGAAGACCAAGAAAGTGCGTCAGCTCACCGACGGCACCACCCGCGCCCACCGCACCAAAGGGTTCACAGCCCACTGGTCGCCCGACAGCAAATGGATAGCCATCGAATACATACAGCCCGAGCACGACCCCTACGGCGACATCGCCGTGATCGAAGTGGCCACGGGCAAGCTCACGAAAGTGACCGAGACGGGATATTTCGATTCCAATCCCCGCTGGGTCATGGACGGCAAAGCGCTTCTCTTCATGTCGGAACGCTACGGCATGCGCAACCATGCCTCGTGGGGTTCGCAGTACGACGTGATGATCACCTTCCTCGACCGCGACGCCTACGACCGCTACCGTCTGAGCGAAGAGGACTATGCCCTGCTCAAAGAAGTGAAGAAATCGTCGAAGAAAAAAAGCGATAAAGACGACGGCGACGACAAAGACAAGAAGAAAGGCAAGAAAGGCAAGAAAGATAAAAAAGGCGACGAAGCGAAAGATGAAGAAAAGGCCGATGACGAAAGCAATAAACCCGCCATTGACCTCACCTATCTCACCGACCGCACCGTGCGCCTCACCCCGGCCTCGGCCGACATCTGCGACGCCATCCTGACCAAAGACGGCCAGAAGCTCTACTATCTCGCGGCATTTGAAGGCGGCTACGACCTCTGGGAGATAGACCTCCGCAAGAAAGACGCCAAGATAGCCAACAAGCTCGACGGCCGCGCAATGGGCATGGAGATGGACAAAGACGGCAACATCTATCTGCTCGGATCGCAAGTGAAAAAATATGATCCCAAAGGCGGGAAGATGAAATCGGTTTCGATATCCGGCACCATGGAGCTCGATCCGGCCAAAGAGCGCGAATATATGCTTCAGTACGTGTACAACGAAGAGAAAGAGCGCTTCTTCCGCAAAGACATGAACGGATGCGACTGGGACGGCATGTACAAAGCCTACGCCAAATTCCTGCCGCACATCAACAACAACTACGACTATGCCGAGATGCTGAGCGAACTGCTGGGCGAACTCAACGTCAGCCATACCGGCGGACGCTACAGCGGCAGCTCCGCTTCGGGCGACCGCACGGCCTCGCTGGGTCTGCTCTACGATATGTCCTACACCGGCAAGGGATTGCGCGTGGCCGAGGTGCTCAAGAATGGCCCCTTTGACCGTGCAGCATCCATGCTGACACCCGGAATGATTATCGAAAAAATCAACGGCGAGGAAATTACTCCCACCGCCGATGCCTCCGTACTTCTCACCGACATCTCCGGCAAGAAGACACTGGTAAGCATCTACGACCCCAATAGCGGACAACGCTGGGACGAAGTGGTGCTGCCCATATCCGCATCGGCACACAACGGCCTGATGTACAACCGCTGGGTACGTCAGCGTGCCGCCGATGTAGACCGTTGGAGCAACGGCCGCCTCGGATACGTCCATATCGAAAGCATGGATGACGGTTCGTTCCGCACCGTGTACAGCGATGTCCTGGGCAAGTACAACGATCGCGAAGGCATCGTCATCGATGTGCGCTGGAACGGCGGCGGTCGTCTGCACGAAGACGTCGAAGTGTTCTTCAGCGGCAAGAAATACCTCACGCAGGAAATACGCGGCATCGAAACCTGCGATATGCCGTCGCGCCGCTGGAACAAACCCTCGATTATGCTGATGTGCGAGGCATGCTACAGCAACGCCCACGGCACCCCCTGGGTGTACAAGCACCAAGGCATAGGCAAACTCGTGGGTATGCCCGTACCCG
>URWH01000149.1 GCA_900551515.1 uncultured Porphyromonadaceae bacterium | reverse complement strand
TTGAGGATAAGAGTAAGTCGCCTGCACTTGACTCATGTCCGCAGCGTCGCGGCGTGTGTGTGCGCGTCTACACCACCACCCCCAAGAAACCTAACTCGGCAATGCGTAAAGTGGCCCGTGTGCGCCTCACCAACGGTAAAGAAGTCAACTCCTACATCCCCGGTGAAGGTCACAACCTGCAGGAACACTCGATCGTGCTTGTCCGCGGCGGCCGTGTAAAAGACCTCCCCGGTGTGCGCTATCACATTGTCCGCGGCACGCTCGACACCAGCGGCGTAAAAGACCGCACACAGCGTCGCTCGAAATACGGCGCCAAACGTCCGAAAGCAGCCAAGAAATGATCATCCGCTGCTAATCTTACCGCACAGACCCCAATCGGCCGCGGGGAAAAGCGACCGGCGAAATAAAGAATAAAAACGAGTTGTTAAACTTCGCTTTTTGATTTATTTGGAAGGCTAATTCGATGGTTGAGTAAATGGCGCGTCAGAGGACGCCCGTTGAAGATGAAAGATGCAGCAACCAAGCAAACAAAAAACGACAAATCAGTAAACTGACAAATGAGAAAGGCAAAACCAAAAAAACGGATCGTACTGCCTGATCCCGTTTTCAACGATGTAAGAGTGTCGAAATTCGTCAACCACTTGATGTATGACGGCAAAAAGAACACCGCTTACACCATATTCTACGGCGCACTTGAGACTGTGAAGTCGAAACTGCCCAACGAGGAGAAAACAGCCCTCGAAATCTGGAAAAAAGCCCTTGAAAATGTGACTCCCCAGGTCGAAGTGAAATCACGCCGAGTAGGCGGCGCCACCTTCCAGGTGCCTACCGAAATCCGTCCCGACCGCAAAGAGTCGATCTCGATGAAAAACCTTATTCTTTACGCCCGCAAACGCGGCGGCAAGACAATGGCCGATAAGCTCGCAGCCGAAATTGTCGATGCCTACAACGATCAGGGCGGCGCATTCAAGCGCAAGGAAGATATGCACAAGATGGCCGAAGCCAACCGCGCATTCGCTCACTTCCGTTTCTAATCGACAATTATCAATTGTTATTGAACAATACACTCACAAAAGAATAAAATGAGCAAAGCAGACGAACTTCTGAAATATACCCGCAATATCGGTATTATGGCTCACATCGACGCCGGCAAAACGACCACGTCGGAGCGTATACTCTTCTACACGGGTAAAACTCATAAAATCGGCGAAGTGCACGATGGCGCCGCTACCATGGACTGGATGGAACAGGAGCAGGAACGCGGCATTACAATCACCTCCGCCGCTACAACCGCCTTCTGGAACTACGACGGCGACAAATACAAAATCAATCTTATCGACACTCCGGGACACGTCGACTTCACCGTTGAGGTTGAACGCTCGCTCCGAGTGCTCGACGGTGCCGTGGCGACTTTCTGCGCCGTCGGCGGCGTAGAGCCTCAGTCGGAAACCGTATGGCGTCAGGCCGACAAATACAACGTGCCCCGTATCGGCTACGTGAACAAAATGGACCGCTCGGGCGCCAACTTCTTTGAAGTGGTGCGCCAGCTCAAAGATGTGCTCGGTGCTAATCCCTGCCCCATACAGATTCCTATCGGCGCCGAAGAGACATTCAAAGGCATCGTCGACCTCATCCGCATGAAGGCCATCTTCTGGCATGACGAAACGATGGGCGCCGACTATGAAATCGAAGAAATCCCCGCCAACCTTCAGGCCGAAGCCGAAGAATGGCGCGACAAGATGCTCGAAAAGATCGCCGAGTATGACGACGTGCTGATGGAGAAATATTTCGACGATCCTTCGACGATCACCGAAGACGAGATCCGCCGCGCCATCCGCAAAGCCACCATCTCGATGGACATCGTGCCGATGACCCTCGGCTCATCATTCAAAAACAAAGGCGTGCAGCCGCTGCTCGACAACGTCTGCGCTTATCTTCCCAGCCCGCTCGACAGCGGCGCCATCGAAGGCCGCGATCCTTCCGATCCCGACAAAGTGGAAGTGCGCGAACCGCTCCCCGAAGAGCCCATGTGCGCCCTCGCGTTCAAGATCGCTACCGACCCCTATGTGGGCCGTCTGACCTTCTTCCGCGTTTATTCGGGCAACGTCGTTGCAGGCTCATACATCCTCAACGCCCGCTCAGGCAAGAAAGAACGCGTGTCGCGCCTCTTCCAGATGCACTCCAACAAGCAGAACGCCATGGAGGAAATCGGATGCGGCGATATCGGCGCAGGTGTAGGCTTCAAAGATATCCGCACCGGCGACACCCTCTGCGACGAGAACCATCCTATCGTGCTCGAGGCAATGGAATTCCCCGAACCTGTGATCGGTATCGCCGTTGAGCCCAAAACTCAGAAAGACCTCGACAAACTCGGCGTAGGCCTCCAGAAACTGGCCGAAGAAGACCCCACCTTCCGCGTACAGACCAACGAGGAAACCGGCCAGACCGTTATCTCCGGTATGGGCGAGCTTCACCTCGACATCATCATCGACCGTCTGCGCCGCGAATTCAAGGTTGAATGCAACCAGGGTCGCCCGCAGGTAACCTACAAAGAAGCCATCACCGCTCCTGTCGAACTCCGCGAAGTGTTTAAGAAACAGACCGGTGGCCGCGGTAAATTCGCCGACATCATCGTTCGCGTCGAACCCGTTGACGAAGGCTTCGAAGGCAACCTCCAGTTTGTCGACGAAGTGAAAGGCGGTAACATTCCCAAGGAATTCATCCCCTCGATCCAGAAAGGCTTCCAGACAGCAATGAAAAACGGCGTGCTCGCCGGCTTCCCGGTTGAACAGCTCAAAGTCACCGTGCTCGATGGCTCGTTCCACCCCGTTGACTCCGATCAGCTCTCATTCGAGCTCTGCGCCATCTCGGCCTTCAAGAAAGCCTCCGAAAAAGCCGGTCCCGTGCTCCTCGAGCCTATCATGAAGATCGAAGTAGTGACCCCCGAAGAATCGATGGGCGACGTGATCAGCGACCTTAACAAACGCCGCGGTCAGGTTGAAGGCATGGAGACAAGCCGCTCCGGCGCCCGCGTGGTGAAAGCCAAAGCTCCGCTTGCCGAAATGTTCGGCTATGTGACCGCTCTGCGCACCATCACCTCAGGCCGTGCCACCAGCACCATGTCATTCAGTCACTACAGCGAGGTTAGCTCCTCGATAGCCCGCAACGTCCTCACCGAATGCCAGGGCCGTGTTGACCTTCTCAAGTAAAATAATAAATCATTCAACAATATGAGCCAGAAAATCAGAATCAAATTGAAATCCTACGACCATGACTTGGTTGACAAGTCGGCCGAAAAGATTGTGAAGACGGTCAAGAGCACAGGCGCTGTCATCAGCGGTCCTATCCCCCTGCCCACCCACAAACGCATCTTCACTGTCAACCGCTCGACATTCGTCAACAAGAAATCGCGCGAGCAGTTCCAACTTTCAAGCTACAAGCGCCTCATCGACATCTTCAACTCCACAGCCAAGACCGTCGACGCGCTCATGAAACTCGAGCTCCCCAGCGGCGTTGATGTTGAAATCAAGGTCTGAACAGTTTCATTAAAATCTAAAATTCACGACAATCATTTTTAAAACTTAGAGAAATGCCAGGATTATTAGGAAAGAAAATCGGAATGACATCCGTTTTCAGTGCCGACGGCAAAAACGTGCCGTGCACTGTTATCGAAGTAGGTCCTTGTGTTGTTACTCAGATCAAAACTCTTGAAAATGACGGTTATGAAGCCCTCCAGCTCGGCTTTGAGCAGAAAAAGGAGAAGCACACAACCAAGCCCATGGCAGGCCATTTCAAGAAAGCCGGAGTAGCACCTCAGCGCCACTTGGCCGAGTTCAAAGGTTTTGAAGGCGAATACAAACTGGGCGACACCATCACCGTCGACAGCCTCTTCGCTGAAACCGACTTCGTTGACGTACAGGGAACATCAAAAGGTAAAGGATACCAGGGCGTAGTGAAACGCCACGGCTTCGGCGGCGTAGGCCAGTCGACCCACGGCCAGCACAACCGCCAGCGCAAGCCCGGTTCGATCGGCGCCTGTTCCTATCCCGCCAAAGTGTTCAAAGGCATGCGCATGGCAGGCCAGACAGGCAACGAAAATGTCACCGTGCAGAATCTGCAGGTAATAAAAGTGCTTCCCGAACACAATCTGTTAATGATCAAGGGTTCAATCCCCGGAAGTAAAGGTTCAATCGTAATAATTGAGAAATAATGGAACTCGCAATTTACAACATAAAAGGAGAAGACACCGGCCGTAAAGCCCAGCTTAACGACGAGGTGTTTGCAATCGATGCAAACGAGCACGCCGTTTATCTCGATGTGAAACAGTATCTTGCCAACCAGCGTCAGGGTACACACAAATCGAAAGAACGCAGCGAAATTTCGGGTTCGACCCGCAAGCTCCACAAACAGAAAGGTGGCGGCGGCGCACGTATCGGCGACATCAACTCGCCTGTTCTCGTAGGCGGCGGTCGTGTTTTCGGTCCCCGTCCCCGTGACTATCGCTTCAAACTCAACAAAAAAGTTAAGCAGCTCGCACGCAAGTCGGCTCTGACCTACAAAGTGCAGGACAACGCTATCAAAGTGGTTGAAGACTTCACTTTCGATGCCCCGAAGACTAAAGATTTTGTAAATTTTGCTAAAAATCTTCAAGCCGAAGGCAAAAATCTCCTCCTCGTTTTAGCAGGTCAGAATAAAAACGTATATTTGTCGGCTCGTAATATTCCGGGTGCGCAAATCATTACCGCATCGGATATTAACACATATGCCATCATGCACAGCAACGCTATCCTCCTCACCGAAGGTAGCCTTGATGTAATTAATAATCTTTAACCAAAAGGAGAAGTTACAACAATGGATATCACAATCGAACCCATAGTTACCGAAAAGGCAACTAAGCTTACCGACAAGCTTAACCGCTACACCTTCCGTGTTTCTCCCGAAGCCAACAAGTACCAGATCAAGGCGCTTGTTGAAAAGCTTTACGGCGTAAAGGTTGAAAACGTCAACACTGCTGTGGTGAGAAGCAAAAACAAGTCGCGCTGGACAAAGAGCGGCTTGCTCAAAGGCAGCACCTCCGCCTACAAGAAAGCATTTGTCACCGTAGGCGAAGGTCAAACTATTGACTTTTATAGCAACTTATAATAGAAAATGGCAGTAAGAAAATTCAAGCCCACTACACCGGGGCAAAGACACAAGGTTATTGGCGTATTCAAAGGTACAATCACTGCTACTACGCCAGAGAAATCTCTTACAGTCGGCAAACGCTCTACCGGAGGCCGTAACTCCGAAGGCCACCTCACCAACCGTTACCTGGGTGGCGGCCACAAGCGCAAATACCGTA
>URWH01000148.1 GCA_900551515.1 uncultured Porphyromonadaceae bacterium | reverse complement strand
GTATGGCGCTGCCACCGGCCGTCCCCGCCGCGTGGGCCCCATCGACCTGGTGGCAAGCCGCTACGGCGTGTTCTGCCAGGGCTGCGATGAGGTCGCTCTGACCCTGCTGGATGTGCTGGACTACATGGAAAAGATCCCCATGGTCACCGCCTACAAGCTGACCGACGGCACTACCACCACCCGCTTCCCCATGGGTGAAGCACTGGATACCGCACAGCCCGTGGTGGAGTACCTGCCCGGCTGGCACTGCGATATCACCGCAGCCCGCAAGTGGGAGGACCTGCCCAAGGAGGCGCAGGCTTACGTTGAGTACCTGGAAAAGGCCGTGGGCTGCAAGATCACCTACATCTCCGTGGGTGCCGAGCGTGAGGCTTACGTCCACCACGTCTGATCCCGGACACCCTGCGCGAATCCAACACAGAAAAGGAAGCGTCACAGATGTTTGATATCATTACCGACAGCGCATGCGACCTGACGCTGGACACTGCCAAACAGCTCCAAATCGAGGTCGTGCCCTTCTATGTCTCGCTGGACGGCGAGCACTACCGCAAAGAAGGCAAGGAGATCGCCGTGCGGGACTTCTACCAGTTCATGGTGGACAACCCTTCGGCCTACCCCAAAACCAGCCTTGCTTCCATTGAGGACTTTGAGCAGGCATTCCGTGCCCATGCTGCTGCTGGCCGGGATGTGCTGTGTCTGGTGTTCACCAGCAAGATGAGCGGCTGTGTGGGCAGCGCCCGCAATGCCCGGGATCTGGTGCTGGAAGATTTCCCCGATGCCCGCATTGAGGTCATTGACAGCGCGGCGGCTACCGTTACCGAGTCCACCATGGTGGAAAACGCCGTGGCCATGCGGGACGCAGGCTGCACCCTGGACGAGACCGTGACATGGCTGGAAGCAGAGAAAGCTACCAACCAGATCTTCTTCACGGTAGGCAATCTGGACTATCTCATCAAGGGCGGCCGCATTGGCAAGGTGACGGGCCGTGCAGCCAACATGCTGGGCATCAAGCCCATGATCCTGTTCAAGGATGGCGAGATCTTTTCCGGCGGCGTGGCCCGCGGCCGGCAGAAGAGCTTTGAAAAGGCACTGGAACAGCTGATGAACTATCTGGATGCCCACGGCGGCACCCCGGACGACTACCGCATTACGGTGGGCTACGGTTACGATGCCGACGAAGGCAAGCGTCTGTGGATGCAGACCCGTGCCGCCCTGCGCGCCAAGTACCCCGGCGCACAGTGTGAGGTAGGGCTGTTGCAGATCGGCTGCACCATTGCGGTGCACACCGGCCCCTATGCACTGGGCATGGGCGTCATGCGCCGCTGGAAAAAGCAAAATTGATAAGCAGGAATGCCCGCCGGAGGACGATTTAAAATGCCCTCCGCGTTGCTCTGGGCATGATTCAAGGAACTCTATTTTTATATTTGAAAATCGGGAAGATCTGCGGATCTTCCCGATTTTCTTTTTCACGGGAGAGATGCAGCTTATCTTTACGACCCTTCTCGTGAAAACGAAATACAGCCAAGCCCGCAGGCTTGGCTGTATTTCAAAATAAAAATATTTTTCCGCTGAAAATATCCAGAGCGTAAGCGGAGGATATTTAAAATCGTTCCGCTTACAGCAGCGGGATGCCGGCCTTGGCGCAGGCTTCGCGGGTGGCCTTGTCCCACACGCTGGCCTGAACCTCGCCGATGTGGACGCTGCCCAGCAGCAGCATGCACAGGCGGCTCTGGCCGATGCCGCCGCCGATGGTGTAGGGCAGCTCGCCCGCCAGCACTGCCTTGTGGAAGGGCAGGGTGCGGCGGTCATCGCAGCCTGCCATGGTCAGCTGCCTGTCCATGCTTTCCGGGCTGACGCGGATGCCCATCGAGGAGAGCTCGATGGAACGGTCGAGCACGCTGTCCCACACGATGAGGTCGCCGTTAAGACCGATGGAGCCGTCTTCGTTGACGGTGCTCCAGTCGTCGTAGTCGGGGGCGCGGCGGTCGTGCGGCTTGCCGTCGCTGAGGGGCGCGCCGATGCCGGTGATGAATATGGCGCCATGCTCGCGGGCGGCCTGATTCTCACGCTCCGAAGGCTCGAGGCCGGGATAGCGGCAGAGCAATTCTTCGGTGGTCAGGAAGGTGACCTGCTGCGGCAGACGCGGCGTTATGTGGGGGAAGTTGCGGTAGACCATTTGCTCGGTGGAGCGCAGGGCGGCGTAGATCTTCTCAACGGTGGAGCGCAGGAATGAGGCGGTGCGGTCGGCGGGACGTATGGTCTGCTCCCAGTCCCATTGGTCGACGTAGATGGAGTGGAGGTTGTCGAGCTCCTCGTCGGCACGGATGGCGTTCATGTCGGTGTAGAGGCCGTAGCCCGGCGGAATGTCGTAGGCTTCGAGCTTCACGCGCTTCCATTTGGCGAGCGAGTGGACCACTTCGGCGCGTCGGTCGCCGATCGCTTTGACGGGGAAGCTGACGGCGCGTTCGGTGCCGTTGAGGTCGTCGTTGAGGCCTGTGCCCGAGAGCACAAAGAGGGGAGCGGTGACGCGCCGCAGGTTGAGGGCTTCGGCCAGTGCCGTCTGGAAATGCGTCTTGATCATTTTGATCGCTACTTCGGTGGTCTCGGCCAGCAGCTTACGCTTATATTTGTCGGGGATTATCAGAGCCATAGCAGGAATGTGCAGTTGTTTCAGCGGCTAAAGATAAGAATAAAAAGGCAGATACACAAAAAGGCAGGGCCGCCAGCCGGAAGATACCGGGGGCGGCCCTGCTCAAAGGGGTTATATCGTTGACGGATATGATCAGTCGATATTGTGGTTGAGAGCGTGCCATTCGGAGATGGGAGGCAGAACACCCATGGCGATGACTTCGTCGCGGAGCGTGCAGAGGTGTTTGTAGCTCTGTTCGAGTTCGGCCTGTTCCTTGGCAGTGCCCTGCGGTTCGCGGTAGCTTACGCCGTTGGCAGTGATGGTTGTTTCCATGGCCATCATGATGTGGTTGAAGCGGTCGTCGCTGACGTAGCAGCCTGCAGGCCAGGTGAACGGTTTGCCACCCATAGCAGCGGCGATCATCTCGATGGAGAGATAAGCCGGGCTCTGGAATGACGAGCGTCCGCGGAGGTCGATGATGTGCTTGCCGCCCTGGATCACGCGCACTTTGAGTTCTTCCCATTCTTTTTCGGGTAGAGCTTCGGTGCCGATGATTTCGGTGAGGGGTTTGCCGTCGACTTTTGTTGTGGAGGCATACACGGCCATCTGTTCGCCGTGACCGCCGTAGGTGCGGCAGTTGACGATTTCAGAAGCGGGCAGGTGGAGGGCTTTCACGAGTTCGTTCTGCAGACGTGTGGAGTCGAGCGCAGCGAGAGTGGTGACCTGTGAGGGTTTGAGGCCTGAGTAGAGGAGTGTGATAAGGCCAGTGATGTCGGCGGGGTTGAAGATGACGACCACGTGTTTAACATCGGGGCAGTAGGTGCGGACGTCCTTGCCGAACTGCTCAGCGATCTGAGCGTTGCCTTTGAGGAGGTCTTCGCGTGTCATGCCGGCTTTGCGTGCAGCGCCACCCGACGATACGATGTATTTTGCATCGGTGAGGGCTTCCTTGATGTCGGAAGTGAAGGTGAGGTTTACGCCTTCGAAAGCGCAATGGTAGAGTTCCTCAGCCACACCTTCGAGTGCGGGAGCGTAGGGATCGTAAAGACAGATGTTGGGGGTGAGGTGCATCATCATGGCTGTCTGAGCCATGTTGGAACCGATCATGCCGGCAGCGCCGACAATCACGAGCTTTTCATTAGTAAGAAATTCCATAGTTTTTTGAAATTTTGGTTGTTATGATATTTGTAAGATATTGCATTGAGCATCGGCGAAAGCCTGCGTGAGAGCGCGGAGGGCTTCGTCGGTGGCTTCGTCGGGGCGGGAGTGGATGGTTACTGTCGGGGCGGCAAAGGTGATGCCGGGGAGCGTTTCGAGCATGGCGCGCATCTGGCGTGCGGCCACCGGAGCCCATGAGCCGTTTTCGATGATGCCCACGGTGCGGTTTCGGTAGTTTTTGAGCGTCAGATGGTGGAGGAACTGGTGCATGGCCGGGAAGAGCGAAGCGTCGTAAGTTGGGGCTGCAACGACCATGGCGCTGAAGCGGAAGGCCTGCGCCACGGCTTCCGAGCGGTCGCAGGCGGTGAGATCCATCACGGCCACGGTGCCGGCGTCGACCTCGCGCAGCATGCCGGCAAGTCGCAGTGCGGCGGCTTCGGTGCCTCCGTAGACAGAGGCGTAGGCCACGAGCACGCCACGGCATTCGGGCTCGTAGCGGCTCCACTTGCCGTAGAGGTCCAGATAAGGAGTGAGATCGCCTCGGAGCACAGGGCCGTGAAGTGGGGCTATGATGCTGACGGGCAGCAGCGCAAGCTTTTTAAGGAGCGCCTGCACCTGATTGCCGTATTTGCCGACGATGTTGATGTAGTAGCGCCGTGCCTCGTCGATCCAGTTGTCGTCGAATTGCAAGGCGCCGAATTTGCCGAAGGCGTCGGCCGAAAAGAGGATATGCTCCTGCTCCTCGTAGCTCACCATCACCTCGGGCCAGTGGACCATCGGTGCGGCGAAGAAGCGGAGCGTGTGGTGGCCGAGCGGGAGCGTGTCGCCCTCTTTGACGGCGAGGGTGCGGCCTGTGAAATCGACGCCGGGGAAGAACTGCGGCAGCATCGCTATGGCTTTCTGCGATGCCACGACGGTGAGCGACGGCCATTTGTCCAATGCCGCCATGATGCATGCCGAGTGATCCGGTTCCATGTGGTGAACGACGAGATAGTCGGGGCAACGGTCGGTTGCGGCTTCAATCTGGCGGAGCCACCGGTCGGCGCCTCCGGCTTCGACCGAGTCCATGATTGCCGTCTTCTCGTCGGCGATAAGATATGAATTGTAGCTCATGCCTTTTGGAAGAGCATATTGCCTCTCGAAGAGATGCTCTGCGGGCATGTCAATGCCTGTGTATGTGATTTTCGGCGTGACTTGCTGATTCATATATTGAGATATCGTTTGTCGGTTATGAGACGGGGACGTGGATGCACGCCCTCAATAGTATGGCAAACTTATAAAAAATAAGTGATTTCACCAATAAAAAGTTCACACAAAGGTGGCGCTGAGGGAAGGATTTAAAAAAGATTTGCACTGAGGGTGCGGGGCTCATCGGCGCGCCGGCACTTCGTGACGGAGATCGTAGTGGTTTCGCAGCTGCTCGAAGGTGCCGGGCTCGGCCCGTAGTGCGGCGGTGTCGGCCATTGGATCGTAGGTGGCGATGATGTCGGCGGCGTCGACGGCCTCGGGCGGTGTCATCGGCACCTGCTCGGCCGACGGCGGCAGGGTGAAATCGAAATGGCGGGCC
>URWH01000147.1 GCA_900551515.1 uncultured Porphyromonadaceae bacterium | reverse complement strand
ACACAAGGATTTTCAGTCCTTTGCTCTACCAACTGAGCTATGGCACCATCTTGCTGTGCGCCGGCAGTCATCGCGCTCGATGCTGTGGAGGGCGCCGTTTTGATTTGCGATGCAAAGGTAGAGGTTTTATTCGGATTGTGCAAATTTTTGGGGATTTTTTTGATGGATAATTTTTGGGAGTGGACGGGAGTGGACGGGAGTGAACGGGAGTGGCTGAGGTGCAGGGGCGGGGACGATGAGGCGAGGGGGGGTAGATTTTAAGGACTTTAAGGTCATTAAGGGATTTAACGTCACAGGCGCCCCGGGTGGACGGAAATGAGCGAGAGGATGCGCTTTGGGGCGCATCCTCTCGGAATAGGGGGCGTTGAGAAGCAGTTGGGGCTTCACCGCGGGTAGGGCCACCGTTGTGGTGGTGGGGTCACCGTTGTGGTGGGGCCTGCCTGCGGGTGGGCTTTACTGCTGCTCGAGGTAGCATTGGTAGGGGAGGGCGGAGAGGTCGAGCACGAAGAGGTAGGTGCCGGCTCCGGGCGAATAGAGGTTCTGCGGGGAGTTGAACTGGAGGTCGTCCTCAGCGCCGCCGAGGTTGATGTCCCAGCCGTGGTTCATGCAGAATTTGAATTCGTCGGTGTCGGTGAGTGTCACTTCGGCTTCCCATGTGAGGCAGTCATCGGAGGGAGTCATCTCGATGGGAGAGCCTGCGTTCCAGCCGTTGACCGAACCGACGACGCCGACGCTGCTGATGAGGGTCTTTTTGTAGCTGAGGCCGGAGAGGTTGAGGTTGATGAGATACAGGCCGGGGGTGCCGTCGAGCTGGAAGTTGGTGTTGGAGCCGTTGAGAAGCTCATAGTTGGTGGCTCCGGCGCCATAGTTGCCGAGGTCGTTGTTCCATCCTGCCGTGCCTGTGAATTTGAATTCGCCGTTGAGGAATGCAAATCCCTGATAGTTGATGTAGTCGGATGTGAAGAGTCGGGTTGACCATGACCATCCGTTGCCGTTGCCGACGACGTAGACGTATTCGATGGCGTTGGAGAGTTCCCATGTCTGGTCGAGGACGTTGACGTTGAGCATGTATTCGCCCGGTTTGTCAATGACAATCCATTCGCAGTCGGCTTCGTCGGTCGAGTAGGCGAGAGTGCCTTCGCGGCGGCCTGCGCCGATGAATACAGCCGAGTGGTTCTGCTCCCATGTCTGGCCTGCGGCGAATGTGGTCTGCGGGATGACTTTGAATTTCCATCCGCCGTTGGCTTCGATGTCGGCTGATGTGACGTTGATCTTGGTCGAGAACACGGGATTGTCGTATTGGTTGCCCTCGTGCGAAAGTTTGACGGCCGATGATATCTGATCCTGGCTTATGGTGCCGTAGATGTAATATTCGGTTTCAACCGGGTGTTCGGGCGAGAAGGGGACAACGCTGACGGCCTGCGGCGTGCCGACGGAGCCGAGGAGCACTGTGGTCGTGCCCTGGACGGCGTAGGCGACGTAGTTGACATACATTGTCTTGGCCGAGGGATCGCGGCTTACGAGGGTGTTGAAGGCTTCGTTCCATGCGAGAGCCGGAGCCTGCGCCACTTTGATGACGCCGGCTGCGGTGCCGTCGATCACGTTGAGGTCGATGGCCTGTGAGGCGGCCATGTCGGCGGTGGCCGATACGTTCATCACCACTTTGAGTTGCTGTCCTGCGGGGAAGTTTTCAAGGCGTGTGATGTCGAGCATGTCGATGTAACCGTCGGTCTTGACGGCGTCGAGGTCGACGGTTCCGCCGTCGGCCACGATGTCGGTGGCTGTGATGCCGTCGGCCGGCATTATGGGCTGCTGCGGATTGACTGACGGGATTCCGTAGAATACGTCGTCGTCGTCATCGCAGGCTGTGAAGCCGAGGGCGATTAAGGCGGTGAGCGCTATGTTGAATATCTTTTTCATATTTGAGATGAAATTCTGATGATGGATGATTAAATTTTCTTGAACTCTACGGTCTTGGCTTTTATGTTGACGGTGATTGTCACTTCGCCGCCTGCCCAGTCGGGTATCTGCCAAGAGCCTTTGCCTTTGCCTTTTTCGGTGCCGACAACGCATGAGCCTGAGTAGATGCCGTTGTCGTTGAGCGTGATGTCAACGGGGCTGTCGCCGTCCTGTGAGCCGATGGAGTTGTAGTCCCAGTCCTGAAGCTTTGAATAGAAGCGGAACTGGAATTTTCCGGCGGGGATGTCGAATGTTGCGGAGTAGATCTCTGAGCCGATCTTGTCGTCGGCCTCGAAGAGCTTCCAGTCTTCGTAGTGTTCGGCGTTGGCAGGTGTCGGGCCGCTCCAACCTTCGGGCGCGCCCACGAGGAATATGTAACCTGGCACACGGATGGTGGGATAAGCTTTCACATAGTTGAGTTTGACGGTGTTGGAAATGATATTGTAGAGGTCGTAGACTTCGTCGGAAGCGCCGGGGAAGTAAGAGCGTACGCGCAGGTAGATGGGTCCCTCATAGTCGGTGTAGCCGGTTTCCTCGAGCTGATCGAGCTTGTTGTAGCCCCGGCAGCCGTTGATGGCGTCGGCCACTTCACGTGCGGCAATCGAGATGGTTGTCGTCGTGTAGGTTGAGGGAAGTTCGATATAGTTCTGGGGAGTCGATTCGGCGCCGTTGTAGAGCCATTGAGTGGGGACGCCGTCGAATTCGGGATCGAGTGAGAGCTGCACGGCATAGGTGGGCACCGTGCCGACGCCGTAGTCGGGCTGCGAGAGCGTCAGCGTGACGGACTCGGTTTCCGACAGATCGTAGAGGTAGTTGGCCGTCGGCGGAGTGTTGAGGAAGTTGTTGTCGGTTGGCTGCTGTGCTTTGGGATCGGTGAGATCCTGGCTCTCCTCACAGGCTGTGAAGAGAGAGCCGACGCAGGCCAGAGCCGCGATTATATTGAATATCTTTTTCATAATCTTGGTTTTTATGATATCGTGGTATTAATATCCGGGGTTCTGGCCCAGGGTTGCGGTGTAGTTGGTCGGGATAGCGTAGACTTCGCGGTAGGCGGGCACTGACTGACCCTGCTGAACGCCGCCTTTCCAGCTCCAGAGATACTGGTTGCCGGAATACTGTCCGAAGCGGATGAGGTCGGAGCGGCGGTGTCCTTCCCAGTAGAGTTCACGCATGCGTTCCTGAAGCAGGTTGTAGTCGTTGAGCTCGATGGCCGGCTGGCTGGCGCGGGCGCGCACCTGGTCGAAGTAGTATTTGCCGTTGCATTCCACGCCGCGGAGCTGGCATTCGGCGAGCATCAGATATGTGTCGGCCAGGCGGAAGAGGGGGAAGTCGGTGTTGCTGAAGGTGTTGTAGTAGACGCCCTGGGTGTTGTCGTAGTCGTCCTCGGAAGCGTAGCTGTATTTGATGCACATGTAGCCGCTGCCGGTGAGGCCCCAGTCGCCTATGTCGTTGAGGTCGTTGGTGAAGGTGCCTTCATAGATGAGGTAGCGGGGATCGCCCGACGAGAAAGCGTCGGCGAGTTCCGGACGTACACGGGGGCCGCCCCAGCCGGCTGCTGTCGAGCCGAGTTTGTGATAGAGCTCCTCGGGGATGCTTGCGTTCCAGGCGCCGATGCCGAGATAGGTGGTGCCGCCGTAGGACTGGAGGTTGGTGTTGTCCTGCGGGATGGCCCAGAGGATTTCGCCGTTGCCCACGTAGCGGTCGTTGGTGCCGCAGAAGAGATATTTGTATTCGGGAGCCAGGGTGTTGACGGTCTTGATGATTTCACGGCATGCGTCGGCACATTCTGTCCACATCGGGGTGCCGGTGTAGACGCCGGCGTTGAGGTAGAGCTTGGCGAGAAGCATGTAGGCGCCTTCGCGTGACACTCGGCCGTAGCGCTGCTGGGCGGCGGGCTTGATGTCGGGGATGGCGTTGACGAGGTCGGCGACAACGAGGGGGAACATCTCGGCGCGGGTCATGGTGACGGGTGTTTCACCAACTTTATCGGCTTCGGTGCTCCAGGGACCGCGTCCGAAGATATCCATCATATGATAGTAGGAGAGCGCGCGGAGTGCGCGGACCTCGGCCTTCATGCCTTTGATGTCGTCGGCCGAGATGGGGTTGGCCACAGTGGCGGCTTTGTCGATGGTGCGGAGGAATTCGTTGCAGATGCTGATCTGATAGCAGAAACGCGACATTGCTTCATAGAGCCAGTGGTTGTCGGCCGACCATGTGGAGTAGTCGAGTTCGTCAAGGCCTGCATCGTTCCAGTTCTTGCCGATGAAAGCTTCGTCGGAGCAGAGTTCCTGAAGGTTCCAGAGCTGACGGGTGTAGACGCCGGCACCGCCGTCGTCGACAGTGATGTCGCTTTTGTCGTTGACACCGGCAATGACGAGACCTGAATAAACCTGAGCGAACGACTGCCAGTATTCTTCGCCTGTGGTCAGCTCAGTCTTGTTGCTGGGGTTCTTAGGGGTGACGTCGAGGTCGTCGACACATGACGTAGCGCCGATCGAAAGCACCATGCAGCCCAGCGCTGCGAAAGATATCTTTTTGAAATTCATAGTTGGGATTCCTTGTTGAGGTTAGAAAGAAGCGACAACGCCGAACGAAACGGTGACAGGACGGGGATAGAGATCCTTGTCGACACCGCTGAAGATTTCGGGGTCAAGGCCGTTGTATTTGGTGATCACGAAGGGGTTCTGCACGGCGCCGTAAATGCGGAGGCGGAGCTGATTTTTGATCAGCGAGGGCCATGTGTAGCCGAGTGTGATGTTGTCGCAGCGGACAAATGAGGCGTTGCGGATAAAGTAGTCGCTCATGACGCCGTTGACGCCGAGGTCGTTGAAGAGGAAGCGGTCGGCCATGAGGTTGCTGAGCGGTGTGGAGGCCGTTGAGCTGATGGAGACGTTGGCGGCTTCGGTGTTGGCATAGACGTAGTTGCCGAGGTTGGCGCGGAGAGCGAACGAGAAGTCCCAGTTTTTATAGTTGAACGAGTTGTTCCATGTCATGGTGACTTTGGGATCTTTGCTGTGGTGGAAATAGCGGTCGGCGGCAGTGATCTGTCCGTCGCCGTTGCGGTCGACGAACTGTCCTTCGATCGGATTGCCGTTGACGTCGTAGACCTGCTGGTAGACATAGAAGCTGTAGGCGGGTTTGCCGACGGTGTGAGCCATTACCTGGCCGCCGGTGCCGGCGCTGATGCCTTCGCCGGCCATCATGAAGTAGTCGGGATTGTCGCCGTAGGTGAGCTTGGTGATCTTGTTTTTGTTCCAGGAGAAAGTAAACTGCGAGTTCCAATTCCAGTTTTTCCATTGGTGGTTGTAACCCAGGCTTGCCTCGACACCCGTATTGCGCACGTGGCCGGTCTGAATATAAATGTCGGAGTAGCCGGACGATGCGGACAGATTCGGGTTGAAAG
>URWH01000146.1 GCA_900551515.1 uncultured Porphyromonadaceae bacterium | reverse complement strand
CCCCCCGCCGATTTTATCGTTCGCGGTCCGAATGTCATGACAGCTCTCCCGATGGAAGTGCCCGTCTCCTATCAGGAAATCTCACACTGCATCGAAAAATCAATCTCGAAAATCGAAACGGCTGTTCTCGCCGCCCTTGAGCAGACTCCGCCGGAACTTTATGCCGACATTGTCAAAAACGGCATTTACCTTGCCGGCGGCGGTGCCCTCCTCCGCGGCCTTGACAAACGCCTCACCGACAAGATCGGCATCCAGTTCCACATCGCCGAAGATCCCCTCCTCGCTGTGGCTAAAGGTACGGGCGTAGCGCTCAAAAACATCCACAATTTCTCGTTCCTCATAAGATAATCCATCCTCTGTCGCCGCCCTTTCCGCCGGCCGATATTTGCAAAGTCGCCCCGCACTTTACGGCCGTGGCGGCTTCGCGCGATTAATGGATTTTCAGAGCCGCACAATGAACAATCTGCTCCTTTTCTTCATCCGTCTGCGCCCGTGGCTGCTCTTTTGCGTCTACGTCGTGGTCAGCTGCATCTTCCTTTTTCAGTCCAATCCCTATCAGCATTCCGTTTATCTCACTTCGGCCAACGCCGTCACCTCCGGGATCTACGAACTGTCAAATAATGTCACATCTTATTTTAACCTCCGTGACATCAACGAGGACCTGCAAAGCCGCAACGTGCAACTCGAGAAAGACCTCCTGGCCTTGAAAGCCCGTGTGCAGTATTATGAAGAACTCGACTATGCCCGCAATCTCCCGTCGGATTCCGTGCTCCAGCGTTATGATTTCATCATTGCCCACGTCATCAATAATAGCGTGCACCGCTCTCACAACTACATCACCATCAACAAAGGCTCCGCCGACGGCGTCTTGCCCGAGATGGGTGTCGTTGATCAGAACGGTATTGTCGGAAAGGTTGACGTCGTGGGCACACATTCTTCCCGCATCATCTCTTTGCTTAACGACAAGCTGCGCATCTCTTGCACGGTCAAAGGCTCCCAGCAAGCCGGTTCGCTCGTATGGGACGGTAAGGACAGCCGCTATGCCCTGCTCACGGAGCTGCCCCGCCACTCCACTTTCCATAAGGGCGACACCATTGTCACAAGCGGCTACTCCACCGCCTTCCCCGGCGGCGTGCCTGTCGGTTTTGTCGAAGCTGAGATGAAGGACTATGACGACAATTTCTACACTTTGAAAGTACGTTTGTCAACCGACTTCTCACAACTGAGCACCGTGCGTCTCGTCATCGACAACCTCGCCGACGAGCTCCGTGAAATAGAGAAAGACCCCGACGCCAAAGTCGAAGATATTTAATATTGAAGCATTCCGGAATTCCTGACTTATGAACAACATTGCACTCATCTTTTGGTCAATAGCTCTGATTCTGCTTCAGGCTTTGGTGTTCAATCACGTTTGTCTCTTCGGCTACGCTGTCCCCTTTGTGTTCCTCTACATCCTTGTCAAGCTGCCGCTCAACATGTCGAAGGAATGGCTGTTCACCATAGCCTTCTTCGTCGGTTTGATCGTCGACATATTTTCCGACACTCTCGGCATGAACGCTCTGGCCTGCACGCTCACTATGGCCCTCCGCCGTCCGGTGATCCGTCTCTACGTGGCGAGAGAAGATGAGCTCACCGATCCCCGCCCCGGGCTGCGCACGCTTGGCACCTTCACGTTCATCAAGTTCGTGCTCACGGTTTCTCTCATTTTTTGCACTTTCATCTTCTTCATCGAGTCATTTTCAACCCTCGGCCTCGTCAGGGTGCTCTTGCGCATCGGCGCAAGCACATTGCTCACCACTTTGCTTATCGTTGGTATTGACAGCTTAACCATCAGAAAACGTGAGGAAAGATTATAATTTAGAAAAACGTAAATATGTAGTTGGCGGCTTCATAACCATCATCGCTATCATTTATATCCTGCAACTTTTCAATGTGCAGGTGCTCGATAGCCGCTATAAGGATGATGCCGATTCCAACGCGTTCCTTCGTAAGGCGGTATATCCCTCACGCGGTGTCATTTACGACCGCAACGGAAATGTCGTGGTGTTCAACCGTCCCGCCTATGATGTCATGATCATCCCGCGCGATGTCCAGCCTTTCGACACTCTCGATTTTTGCCGCACCCTCGACATAACTCCCGAGCAGCTTCGCCAGCGGTTTCAGGACATGCGCGATAAACGTCTGAATCCGGGCTACTCGACCTATTCTCCGCAGACGCTGCTCACGCATCTCACCGCCGAGGATTATGGCAAGCTGCAGGAGAAGCTATACCGCTTCCCCGGTTTCTTCATTCAGAAACGCATCCTCCGCGAATACAACTACGACTGTGCTTCCAATGTGCTCGGCAACATTCGCGAGGTTTCACCTTCCGACATTGAAAAAGACCCCTATTACTCACGCGGCGACTACACCGGCGACCTTGGCGTGGAGAAGAGCTACGAGCGATTCCTGAGAGGCGAGAAGGGCGAGGAGATTCTCATCCGCGACGCTCACGGACAGATCCAGGGTAAATACAAAAACGGCGCGCAGGACCGCAAGGCGGTTTCCGGTAAGAATATAAAGCTGAGCCTCGACATTGAGCTCCAGCAATATGCCGAATCCCTGATGTGCAACAAGATAGGAGCTATCGTGGCTATCGAACCTGAAACAGGCGAAGTACTCGCTCTCGTTACAAGCCCTTCATATTCGCCCTCGCTCCTTGTCGGACGCAAGCGCGGTGAAAACTATAGAATTCTTCAGAATGATCCGCAGAAACCTCTGCTCGACCGTTCAATTCAGGGTGCCTATCCCCCAGGATCCACGTTTAAACCCGGCCAAGGGCTGATTCTTCTTCAGGAGGGCATCATCAATCTTAACACGGCCTTCCCGTGCAGCCGCGGCTACGTCAATGGTGGGTTACGTGTCGGCTGTCATCCCCATGCCTCACCCATTACGCTCAAACCTGCGCTTCGCACTTCCTGCAACGCCTTTTTCTGCTGGGGCTTTAAATCGATGATCGACCGCCGTAGCAAATATGGTTCGCCCGATAAAGCCTTTGAAATCTGGAAAAACTATCTCGTCGAACTCGGCTACGGTTATCGTCTCGGCATCGACCTGCCGGGTGAAAGCCGTGGCTTCATACCTAATTCCGGCACTTACGATAAGGTGTATGGCAAAGACCGCTGGAGCGCCAATTCCATTATTTCAGTATCAATCGGTCAGGGTGAAATCAACGCCACCCCTCTTCAGATTGCCAACATAGGAGCGACGATTGCTAACCGCGGTTGGTTTATTACTCCCCATGTCGTTAAGGAAATCGAAGACACGGTAATAGATCAGAAATATCGCACGCATCACACACCGAGCATCGAACGGCGCCACTTTGAGGCCGTAGCCGAAGGCATGCGCATGGCTGTAGAAGGCGGCACCTGCCGCAAGGCCAATCTCCCCGACATCGAAGTGTGCGGCAAGACCGGTACGGCACAGAACCCTCATGGCATCGACCATTCGGTGTTCCTCGGATTCGCGCCCTACCACAATCCCAAAATCGCCGTCTGTGTCTTTGTCGAAAACGCAGGCTACGGTGCCACTTACGGTGTACCTATCGGAAGCCTTATCATTGAGAAATATCTAAAAGGTGAGATTGCCGAAGACAGAAAATATCTTGAAGAACGAATGTTAAACGCTAATACGATTATAGGCAGTGGTGTCAAGAAACATTGATCAGTCAATCATGCGCCACCTCGACTGGTTTACGGTGGTCATCTACCTGCTGCTTATTGTGGCGGGCGTGTTCAGCATCTATGCTGCAAGCTACGATTTCGACAACGCCAGCATATTTGATTTCGACGAGTTCTCGGGCAAGCAGATCCGCTGGATAGGCTTCGCGCTTGCCCTGGCTGTGATTCTGATCGTTTTCGACTCCCGGGTCTATGAGACCTACGCCTACCCCATCTATATAGTCGTATTGATGGTCATGCTATTGACCATATTTGTAGCTCCCGACATCAAGGGCTCCCGCTCATGGCTCGTGTTCGGCCCGTTGCGCTTCCAGCCGGCGGAGTTCGGCAAGTTTGCCACGGCATTGGCTTTGGCCAAGCTCTTCAGTGGATATGGCTTCAGGCTCAACGCTTCTAAAAACAACTATGTCAAGGCGCTCCTGATCATCTTCATCCCCGTGTTCCTGATCCTCGCTCAGAAAGAAACCGGATCGGCACTCGCCTATCTCGCCCTGTTTTTTGTGCTCTATCGTGAGGGCATGAGCGGACTTGTGCTCCTTGCCGCTTTCTGCGCGGTGCTATTCTTTATCCTCGCTGTAAAATTCACCGACTCGATGCTTTTGGGTGTTCCGCTTGGCGAGGCTTTGGTCTTCATCCTGATCATGATAATCATGACGTGCATGCTCGCCGTCTATTGCCGGCGGTCGGATGCCGCGCGCAATGTGTTCATCTGGTTTGCCGGAACAGGTCTGATCGTATGGGCGCTTGGCGCATTCGGAATCAACATCCCGGGACTCCCCTACTTCCTTTCTGTGATCGCTGTGGCATGCGTCTATTGCCTGCTTCTTGCCATGCATGTCAAAGCCCGCAAACTCCTTATCACGGTCGGCGCTGCCGCTATCTCGGTCATATTCCTTTTCTCGGTCAATTATGCCTTCAATTCAGTGCTTCAGCCTCACCAGCGGCAGCGTATCCGTGTGACGCTTGGCATTGAAGACGATCCTCTTGGCGCCGGTTATAATGTCAATCAGGCCAAAATCGCCATCGGATCGGGCGGATTCGCCGGCAAAGGACATCTCAACGGCACCCAGACCAAGCTTAAATATGTTCCTGAACAGCACACCGACTTCATATTCTGCACCATTGGCGAGGAACAAGGCTTTATCGGTTCGGCTGCGGTTGTGCTTCTCTTCCTCATTCTCATACTTCGAGTGATCCATATCTCTGAGCGACAGCCGTCGACATTCGGCCGCGTTTACGGATACTGTGTCGCCTCCTATCTGATATTCCATCTTGCGATCAACGTAGGCATGGTGCTCGGACTGTGTCCGGTCATCGGCATTCCTTTGCCGTTCTTCAGCTACGGCGGTTCCTCTCTGTGGAGCTTCACCATACTCCTTTTCATCCTCCTGCGCATCGACGCCTCCCGCCGCCAGCACCCCTCCTTCCTGTGATCCCCCGGAATTGCCGTTCCTTGGATGGGAAACTGCATTTTGATAATTGTCTGATTATAAATCTGCACAAGGCAATTTACGACCCGCCTCGCCCTTCGCCTCCACTCCGGGTCCGTTTAAGCCTCCGCTTCGTTTCCACTTCGGCCCCGATTTGTGCCCCGACCGTAAATTAAAATACGAAGTGCGAAAACTCAGCCGCTGAGATTCTCCTCACTCCT
>URWH01000145.1 GCA_900551515.1 uncultured Porphyromonadaceae bacterium | reverse complement strand
TGTCGTGTTTTGTGGAGGTGAGGGTCGCGGCGCGGCTTGGTTCGGTGCAGACAAGTGCGGTGAAAGCCGCAGGCTTTCACTACAGTAGAGGGTGAGGGAGAAGGTGGTGTTGGGCGTCAGTGTCTGGGGTGGAAGGTGCCGATGTGGCGTTGCTTTTTCTCTTCGAGGATCTCGGAGATGGCGAGGAAGATGCCTGTCTCTTCGACATCGCCGAACTCGTCGTTGATGGCGGTGCCGAACACGCGCATGGTGGGCGACAGGCTCATATAGGCGTTGACGAGCGGCGGGATGTTGATGCCGTTGGCACGGATGGCTTTGTTGAGTATCTTGTAATCGTCGAGATAGTCGGCACCGGTGAATATATCGCGCATCGACTGCAGGTCGGTTTCGGTGTCGAGCGGGTGTATGGGGCGCACGAGTCTGTCGGGATCGCTGAAGTGCTTGTTCATGAAGTAGAGGATCATGTTGCGGCATTGCTTGTTGTAGCCGGGATACATGGTGACCTTGCCGAAGAGATATTTGATTTCGGGATGCACGACGGTGAGAGCGCCGAGACCGTCCCATAGATTGTCGAGCGCGTAGAGGGCTTTGGCTCCGGCTTTCGACGACTGGTATTCGAGGCGCACAAATGAGCGGCCGAGCTCGATGGTGAGGGACAGATATTCGTTGATGAAGCTATCGGAGAAGCGGAACATGTGGGCGGTGGCGATGCGCGGTGTGCCGTCGGGCATCATGGCAATGTCCTTGCCGGTGATGAAGCGGTAGCCGCCGAGGATGAGCTTGGCATCGGGGTCCCACACGAATAGCTGTCGGCATGGCGGCTCCATGAGGTCGTAGCGGTCGATGTCGCAGTCTTTTCCGGTGCCGCCGCCGGCTGCGCGGAATGCGATCTCGCGAAGGCGTCCGATCTCACGCATGATGTTGGGCGCGGTGCGTCCGTCGACGATATAGATCTGGTTGTGACCTTTGTTGGTATCGCGAAGGAAGCGGTCGGGGGTGAGTTCCGCGATGATGGCTTCTGTTGGTATGGGGTCGATGATTTGCTGAGTCATTGGAGGATGATGTGGATGCGGCGTTATTGAAATGATTCCATTTGGTAGACGCGGCGGCGTATGGCGTCGGCGGTTTGCTGAGCTTTTGGTCCGCCATGGAGCGACTGCCACGGTATGGGGTCGGCGATGCATATGCGGTAGCTCATGCCTCGGCTGCGGAACACTTCTTTAGGCAGACGTATCATTTCAATGTTTAGTTTAAGGCCTAATTTTGTACGTAGTTTTGCAAAATTATAAAAAAACTTTGAGTTATGTCCGCTGAAAAAGACCGGAATTATGTCGCGTTGGTGGGCGATGGCCTGGTTGACGAAATTTTTCTGCCATTGCAGGTCGGCGATGTGTCCTTTCTTGCCTTTGCGTGATACGAGACCGGCGGGGAAGATGATAATGGGGGCGGGGCCCGACATGGCTTCGTCGATGGCCCGGAACGATTCGCGCGACTGGCGGCCGTGTTTGTTGATGGGGAGAAAGACGCCGCTGAGCGGCTCGATGGCCATGAGCAGATCGTTGACTATGAATTTCACTCCTGGGCCGTAGTGACGTGTGATGAAGTCGATGAGCATCATGCCGTCGAGACCGCCGAGGGGATGGTTGCACACGGCGATAAAGCGTCCGGACTGTGGAAGGCGATCTTCGCCGCTTACGGTGTAGGAGGTGCCGAGATGATCGATGACGCCGCGGCAGAAGTCGGCATTGCGTTTGCCGTGGCATACGCGGAGCATCTCGTTCATCTCGTCCTGGCAGATGGTGCGGGAGAGCCACCGGATGACGAATCGCGGGATATGGCGGTAGTGTCGCGGCAACCGTGAGCGTATCACGGCGTCGACGTCGATCTGAATCGGTTCTGAAGTGCTGTCGGCTTTTTCCGCTGGCGATTGTTGTGACATGGAATGACTCGTAGAAGAGAAGGCTTCACGTTTTTGTGGTGTAAAAATAGTGAAGGAGAGCGTTGCATACCAAAAAACGGCACAAGATTGTGCCGTTTGTGCAAGTGAATAGGTCTTAGGAATCGGATGGGGCTATGCAGAGGGCTATGACGCGGTCCATCACATCTTCGCGGCGGAGGATGGTTTCGACGAATTCGCGGAAGGCGCCGTGGCCGCCGTGGGTTGAGAGGCGCATGGTGACGTGACGCTTCACATAGTCGGGGGTGTTGACGGGGCAAGCCGACAGGCCGACGGCACGGAGGAGCGGGAGGTCGTTGAGGTCGTCGCCTATGAAAGCGACGTCGTCGAGGGTGATGCCGAGCTCGTCGCAGAGCTGCATGGTGAGTTTCAGCTTGTCGGTGACGCCGAGGTAGCAGCGGTCGATTTTGAGCTTTTTGGCGCGCCGGGCCACAATCTGAGAGTTTTCGCCGGTCATGATGGCCAGTGGGATGTTGAGCTTGCGCAGGAATATGACGCCCCAGCCGTCTTTGACGCAGAAGCGTTTGGCGGTGTCGCCGTCGGCGGTGTAGTACATCCCTCCGTCGGTCCACACGCCGTCGATGTCGGTGATGACGAGTTTAGGCAGCATGGCTTTACGGATCAGGATTTTTTGATATGGTCGGGATAGATGATTTCGTTGCGTGCAATGGGGGCGGTGACAACGGCGCCGATCACCTTGTCCTTCTCGGCCCATTTGAAGCCGTCGCCCGGGGAGAGCAGGTGGATGTCATCGCCGGTGATGACGTGGCCTGCGGGGAGGTCGCGTCGGGTGGCTATGGAACGTTCCAGTTTGACCCGTGCGGCGGCGACCGACGGCTCGATGTAGATGTCGTCGCGGCCGAGCCAACGTTCGGTGATGCGGATGTCGCGAACCATGCGGTTGACGCCGTCGGGACCGAGCGAGCCCTGCTGGTCGGTGCCCTTCATGCGGCGGTCGATGGTGACGTGCTTCTCGATGATGCGGGCGCCCATGCCAACGGCAACGGCCGGAGCGGCGATGCCAATGGTGTGGTCGGAGAAACCGATGGTGTACTGTGGATAGTTGCGCAGCAGATAGGTGATTGTGCGCAGGTTGAGGTTGTCGGGCATCGTGGGATACTGGCTGACGCAGTGCAGGATGGCGATGTCGCTGTGGTAGTGTGTGATGGTGTCGAGGGCTTCGTCGAGTTCCTTTTTGCCGGCCATACCGGTGGATAGGATGATGGGGATGCGAGTCTCGGCCATCGCCTCGAGGAGCGGCAGGTTGGTGAGGTCGCGGCTTGCCACCTTGAGGCGGTCGGGGGTGAAGAGCTTCAGGAGCGACAGGCAGCCTTTGGAACAGAGCGTCTCGACGAAGTCGAGGCCAAGCTCTTTGGCGTGGCGGTACACTTCGAAGTGCTCCTCGTCGGAGAGCTCGAGCTTGGCGCGGTGCTCACCGTAGGTGCGTCCGAAAGAGTTGGGCGAGTTGTAGGGACGGTTCATCTGCGAGTCGGCAAGCTCTTCGTTGAGGTCGCGCTTGGTGAGCTTGACGGCGTCCATGGGGGAGAGGTCGATGTTGGAAGCCTCGTCGCGAACGGGACGGGCCACGAGATCGACAATCAGTTTCGCGAGGTCGACCGAACCGTTGTGGTTTTGTCCGATCTCACCTATAATATATGTATGGTTCATTTTTCGTTTTGTTGAATGTTCTGTTTCATGATTCGGCCGTAGTCGGGGTTGGCGTCGATGAGCGCCATAAGTGCTTCGACCGACCGGTCGGGGGCGCCTGAGAATTCGCGGTATAGGCGCCGGAGTATGTCGAAATCGCTCTGGGTGTCGAGTGTCAGACGGATGTCGGTGCGGTTGCTGACGGCATCGGGCAGCGGGAGGAAGCAGCAGCGGAAATCATCGGGGTGAGTGTAGAGATAGATGGTGACATGCTCTATGTAGAGCTGTTGGCGAGTGGCGGCGGCAGCGCGGCGCAGGGCGTCGAGAGTGGTGAGCTCGGCGTAGAGTCCGAGGTGGGATTTGATCGTGGGGCGTCCGTCGGGGAAAGCGAAAGCCACATAGTCGGCCTGCGGGTTGGCGTCGTGGGCGCTGAACAGCTGCGCGAACGAATCGGCGCGCAGGAAGGGGTTGTCGGAGCAGACGCGGATCAGGCGGTCGATGCCGAACTTCTCGGCAGCTCCGATGAAACGCGACAGCACATCGTTTTCGCTGCCGCGGTAGCAGAGCACGCCGGCTTCGGAGGCGATATCGGCGATGCGGTCGTCGGCCGGATTGTCGGTGGTGGCGAGCACTATTTTTTTGCCGGGACACTGACGGCGGATGTTTTCGAGAATGATGTCGATGATGCGCCGTTGCCCGTCGAAGGGGAGGAGGATTTTGGCGGGCAGACGTGTGGATCCGCTGCGTGCCTGTATGACTATGCCGTCGGTCATTGTTGAGAATCGGTTTTAGTCCGGTCGAGATTCATACGCGGGAAAGCGTCGATGAAGCTGCCGGGGGTTATGTTGATGATTTCCCGACCGCGGTGCCGGGCGTAGTCGAGGAGTATGAAGTAGGATCTGAAAGCCACGTGCATGTGGTAGAGAATGGTGTGGAGCCGCGCCGTGTTGAGGTTTTCCTGCTTTACGGTTTCGGCTTTCGAGGTCGCCTGGTCGTAGAAATGCTTCTGGTGCATGAGCACCTGATTGTCGTCGGTGACGGAGATCTCCGGCAGCCAAGAATGGTCGGCGCCGGCGAGATAGATTTTTTTGAAAGGCATGCGCAGCGCTTCGGCTATGGAGGGGATGAGCACGTTGTGGGGGCGTGGCATGCCGAGTCCGCGGCGATAGACGGCCCTTGCAAAAGAGGGGAAGCCTTCGACGGGAGTGGTGTTGTAGATCACCGGCTGTATGTTGGGGTTGGCGGCAATCATCTGCTGCCATTTCTTGTCGACGCGCGCACGCGAGGGGATGAAGAGATGCATGGGCCATGTGGTCTTTTCGACCAGAGCGCCGAATAGCCGTTCGCGCTTCTCGTCGACGATCCAGAAGAGCGGGTCGGCAATGAGGTAGAGCTGCGGTTTGAGCTGCTCGAACATCGGCGATGTGGCGCAGAAATTGACAACCAGCAGCGTCTTGTCGGCGAGAAAGTCGGCATGGCGAGCCACGGTGTCGTTGAGCGAGGGGCCGTTGGCGAGGATGACAAGCTCATCGGGGTTGCGCAGGCCGGAGGGCAGGGGAGAAGAGCGGCGTGACTTCAGCGCAATCTTGATGACGCTGAAGAGTGACTGCTGAAAATCACCGAGCCATTTCTGAATTTTGTCGGATGCTGCCATAATGCTTGTTTAGAGCTTGTTTAATAATAAATGATAACGACAGGTCTGATGTAACTTTCTTTATAATAACGTGAGTTCGACGAAATTAAGTAATTGAAAATTTGGTGATTAGCGATAAAAG
>URWH01000144.1 GCA_900551515.1 uncultured Porphyromonadaceae bacterium | reverse complement strand
ATCACAGACACAAATATACTCGACGACTGACAGCCCTGCCGTTAACATTTATTATCAAACAAGCTCTAGGAAAAAATTGGCTAAAGCGAGAGATTTTGCTTAGATTTGCTTCACAAAACAATACCATAGGGAAAACAATGAAAATCGAAACATCCACCGTTGATTCACCCAAAGGTGCAATCACACTCTACACACTCACGAACGCCGCAGGCGCCAAAGTCACACTCTCGAGCCTTGGAGCCGGCATAGTCGGCGTGGAAGTGCCCGATTCAAGCGGCAAGCTTGATGACGTGGCATTGGGCTATGCCAACCCGGTAGACTATTTCTACGACGGGCCGTGCGCCGGCAAAGTGCCCGGCCGCTACGCCAACCGCATCGCCGGCGGGCATCTCCGCGTTGACGGCCGCGACTATCAGCTGGCCATCAACAACGGACCGAACGCCCTTCACGGCGGCCCGGAAGGCTTTCAGAACCGCATCTGGAAAAGCGCTGTGACGCCCGAGGGTGAAGTGGTGTTTACATACACGGCCGCCGACGGCGAAGAAAACTATCCCGGAGAGCTCACGGCCGAAGCACGCTACAGCTGGAGCGACGACTGCCGTCTGACACTGCAGCTCTCGGCCACCGCCGAGGCAGCGACGGTGGTGAACCTCACCAACCACTGCTATTGGAATCTCGAAGGTCACAACTCGGGCTCAGTGCTCGACCACACCATGTGGATCGGCGCGTCGCGCTATCTGCCCACCGACGACACGCTCATCCCCACCGGCGAGATGGCACCCGTGTCCGAGACTCCGATGGACTTCACCACGCCCAAACGTCTCGGACGCGACATCAAGGCCGATTTCCCCGCGCTCATCTACGGCAAGGGCTACGACAACTGCTGGGTTGTCGACGGCTACAACACGTCGGAGGTGAAGCATGTGGCCACACTCGAGGCTCCGACAAGCGGACGTGTGCTCGAAGTGTTCACCAATCAGCCGGCGGCTCAGGTGTACACCGGCAACTGGCTCGCAGGCTCGCCGCTCAACAAGGCCGGCCGAAGCTACAACGACTACGACGGCGTGGCCATAGAGTGCCAGTCGATGCCCGACTCGCCCAACCATGCCGACTTCCCGAGCACCCAGCTCTATCCCGGAGAGCTCTATCAGCGCACCATATCTTTCAGCTTCAAAACGAAATAATACAATCATAAAATCATATCTCATTTCACAATGAAACCAACACTTTTCGTGCTTGCTGCCGGCATGGGCAGCCGCTACGGAGGGCTCAAACAACTCGACGGTCTGGGTCCTCACGGAGAAACGATCATGGACTATTCGATCTACGACGCTATCAAATCAGGCTTCGGCAAGATAGTGTTTGTGATCCGCAAAGACTTTGAAGATGATTTCCGCAAGAAGATACTGAGCAAATATGAAGGCCACGTGCCGGTGGAAGTAGTGTTTCAGTCGATAACCGACCTTCCCGAAGGCTACACATGCCCGGCCGACCGCGCCAAGCCGTGGGGTACGAACCATGCCGTGCTCATGGGCAAAGGCGCCATCAAAGAGCCGTTTGCCGTGATCAATGCCGATGACTTCTACGGCCGCAACGCTTTTGAAGTGATAGCAAAAGAGCTGATGCGCGAGCGCACCCGCAAAGGCGACTATTGCATGGTGGGGTTCCGCGTCGGCAACACGATGACCGAGAACGGCTCCGTGGCCCGCGGCGTATGCTCCACCTCGCCCGAAGGCTACCTGACAGGCGTGGTTGAGCGCACAGCCATCAGCTACGATCCGGAGCACCGCATAGTGTTCACCGACGAGAATGACAAGGTGCAGACGCTGTCACCGGAGACTCCCGTGTCGATGAACCTGTGGGGATTCACTCCCGACTATTTCGACTACAGCGAACGCGAATTCAAGAAATTCCTCGACCGTGACATCAACACGCCGAAATCGGAATTTTTCATTCCTCTCTGTATCGACACTCTTATCAAAAACGGCGAAGCCACGGTGAAGGTGCTGGACACCGACTCGAAATGGTTTGGCGTGACCTATGCGGCCGACCGTCAGGGCGTTGTGGATAAATTCGCCCAGCTCCACGCCGACGGCACTTATCCCGAGAAATTGTTCTGATAATCTCAATACAAGACGAAACGAATGCTCCGGATATGATCCGAGGCATTCGTTTTTTTATGGCGTTCGAGCCCGCGGGGCGCTGCGGTCAGCGGCGGGCGAGCGACAGGAATGATGCGGGGATGGGGGTTGCGAAATTCATCTCGCGGCCCGTTATGGGATGGATGAAGCGGAGGGTCTGCGCATGGAGGCAGAGGCGGCGCAGGGGGCTGGATGAGGCGCCGTATTTGCGGTCGCCCGAGATGGGATGGCCGATGTCTTTCATGTGCACGCGGATCTGGTTTTTGCGTCCGGTGTCGAGCTCCACTTCAAGGAGGGCGAAGCCGGAACCGGCCTGAAGCGTCTTGTAGCGCGTCACGGCCAGCTGGCCCTTCGAGGGGTCGTCGGTCGAGAATACCTCATACTGCGAGTTTTCGGCGAGATAGGAGCGCACAACGCCTTCAGATTCTTCGGGAACGCCCTCAACCACAGCAAGATATTTGCGATTGAGCACCATATTGTTCCAATTGTGCTGCATCTTGTTTTTGGCCTCCTCCGATTTGGCGAACATCATCAGGCCCGATGTGTCGCGGTCGAGACGGTGGACAATGAAAATCTTGTTGAGGGGATTGCTCCACTTCACATAATCGCGCAGGATGGAGTAGGCGGTGCCGTCCTTGACCTTGTCGTTGCCCATCGACAGGAGTCCATAGCCCTTTTCGATAACGATGATATCGTCGTCCTCGTAGACGATTTTCATACGGCGGTGAGTGAAAACGCGGAATTCGCGCACGAAATTGATTTTCACCACATCGCCCGGCCGGAGCGGCCGGTTGAACTGGCGCTCGGGCATATCGTTGACGGCTATCTGATTGTGGGCCAGGAGCTGTTTGAGCTTCGTGCGTTTCATATCGGGCATCGAGGCGGCCACAAATTCGAGCAGAGCAGCCGGCTCGCCTACACGGAGAGTCTTGATCACGTCGGGTTTGAAACGTGTGTGCTGCGGTTTTTCGCCGGTGTTGTCTTTACGTTGCATTGTACTGTCGGAGAGTGGGGGTTATTTTTTAGCGCGCGCACGCCGCGGTGAGGCCGTGCGTTTGGGCTTGGCATCCTGAGCCTCGACAATCTCGCGGCACTGTTCGAGGGTGAGTTCGGCGGGATTTTCAACCGTTTTCGGAATCTTGTAGTTCTTTTTGCCGTGAGCGATATAGACGCCGTAGCGGCCGTTGAGTATCTGCATCTCGGGATCCTCGTCGAACGATTTGATCAGCTTCTGGCTGTCGGCCTTGCGCTTGGCTTCGATGAGGGCTACGGCCTCGTCGAGGGTGATGGCCAGCGGCTGCATATCCTTGGGTATGGACACGAACTTGCCGGCGTGCTTGACGTAGGGGCCGAAGCGTCCCACCCCTACACTGACTTCGGCGTCCTCGAAGGTGCCGAGCCGGCGGGGAAGGTCGAAGAGCTTGAGGGCTTCTTCGAGGGTGATGTCGAAGACCGACTGGTCCTTATGGAGCGATGCAAACTGCGGCTTCTCGTCAGTGCCGCTGTCGCCGATCTGCACCACGGGGCCGAAGCGTCCGATTTTCACCGACACAGGCTTTCCGGTGCGGGGATCGGTGCCGAGCACGCGTTCGCCCACCTTGTGTTCGAGTCGTATGTCGTTGGCTTTCTCCACTTCGGGATGGAACACGTCGTAGAAATCCTTGATCTCCTTATGCCATTCGGCTTTGCCTTCGGCCACGAGGTCGAAGCGCTGTTCGAGGTCGGCGGTGAAGTTGAAGTCGAGCACGTTGGGGAAGTATTCCGTAAGGAAATCGTTGACAATCACGCCGGTGTCGGTGGGCAGCAGTTTGCCTTTGTCGGCGCCGACCACGACGGTCGACTGGGAGCGCGTGATCTTGCCGTCCTTAAGCGAGAGGGTGACAAACTTGCACGGCTCGCCCTTGCGGTCGCCCCGCTCCACGTATTCGCGCTGCTGAATGGTGGAGATGGTGGGAGCGTAGGTTGATGGGCGGCCTATGCCGAGTTCCTCCATCTTCTTCACGAGCGAAGCTTCGTTGAAGCGCGGAGGATGCTGGGTGTAGCGCTCGGTGGCCGCCAGTTCGGCGGCAGCGAGCGATTCGCCTTTTGTGAGCGGCGGCAGCATCGAAGTGCCATCGGCAGCATCGGCACCGTCGTTATCGTCGGAGCTTTCGATATAGACTTTCAGGAAGCCGTCGAACCGCACCACTTCGCCGGAGGCAGTGAAATGCTCGGAGCGCGTAGAGGGTGTGATTTCGACAGTGGTCTTTTCTATTTCGGCATCGGCCATCTGCGAGGCTAAGGTGCGCTTCCATATCAGCGAGTAGAGGCGGCGTTCCTGCGCGGTGCCTTCGATATCGTGTTTGTTGACGTAGGTGGGACGGATAGCCTCGTGAGCTTCCTGCGCGCCTTTCGAGTTGGTGTGGTAGTGGCGCACCTTCAGATATTTCTCGCCGAGCAGCGAGCGCACCTCGGCCGAGATGGTGCGGATGGCGAGCGAGGAGAGGTTGAGCGAGTCGGTACGCATGTAGGTGATGTGGCCGGCTTCGTAGAGGCGCTGCGCCACCATCATGGTCTGCGACACGGTGAAGCCGAGCTTGCGGGCGGCTTCCTGCTGGAGCGTGGAGGTGGTGAAGGGCGGCGCCGGCGATTTGCGTATGGGTCGCACGGTGACGTCGGTGACGGTGAAGGCCGCGTCGCGGCAGTCGGCGAGGAACTTTTCGGCCGATGCCTCGTCGGGCAGACGATGCGAGAGCTCGGCGCGGATGCGGTGCGACTCGGGATCGACAAACTGGGCTGTGACGCGGAAATAAGGCTCGGCAACGAAGCGTTTGATTTCGTTTTCACGCTCCACGATGAGTCGCACGGCCACCGACTGGACACGTCCGGCCGACAGTGCCGGCTTGATCTTCTTCCAGAGCACGGGCGAAAGCTCGAAGCCTACGATGCGGTCGAGCACGCGGCGCGCCTGCTGGGCGTCGACGAGGTTGATGTCGATGTTGCGCGGGTTGGCGATGGCGTTGACAATGGCGTCCTTGGTAATTTCGTGGAAGACGATGCGGCGGGTGTTTTCGGGCTTGAGGCCGAGCACATCGTAGAGATGCCATGCAATGGCCTCACCCTCGCGGTCCTCATCGGAAGCGAGCCACACCATCTGCGCGTCGCCGGCGGCTTTCTTGAGGTTGCGCACCAGCTCCTGCTTATCGGCCGGCACTTCATATTCCGGCTCGAACGAATGGTTCATATCGACGCCGAAATCCTTTTTGCGGAGGTCGCGGATA
>URWH01000143.1 GCA_900551515.1 uncultured Porphyromonadaceae bacterium | reverse complement strand
GTGATAGTCGGCTGCCACTGCCGATATCCTCTCACGCGCTTCGGCTGCCGTCGACACCGGGAATGCGAACGAGATGAATTTGCTCATCTTTTCACGCATCACCGCTTGTGACGGTGCCGCGATGGTCAGATATTCGCTGGTGGCTGCCATGGGATTCAGTGATTAGCGGGCGACGGTCACACTATCAGCATCGCATCGCCGTAGGCGCCGAAGCGGTATTTCTCCTTCACGGCCTCGCGATAGGCTGCCATCACCGTTTCGTAGCCTCCGAATGCGGCCACCATCATGAGCATGGTGGAGTAGGGCATGTGGAAGTTGCTGAGAAGTGCGTCGGTGACGGTGAAGTCGTAGGGCGGGAAGATGAATTTGTTGGTCCAGCCGGAATAGGTCTTCATGTGGCCGCCCATGCTCACGGCGCTTGCTATGCCGCGGAGCACCGATGTGCCGATAGCGCACACGCGGTGGTGTTCGTCCTTGACGCCGTTGACCATATCGACGAGCGTCTGCGTCACTTCGAGCTGCTCGGAGTCCATGCGGTGCTTGGTGAGATCCTCAACGTCGATTTCGCGGAAGTTGCCCAGACCGCTGTGGACGGTCATGAACGCCTGCTTGATGCCTTTTATCTCCAGACGTTTCATCAGTTCGCGGCTGAAGTGGAGGCCGGCGGCCGGTGCCACAACGGCGCCTTCTTTTTCGGCGTAGATGGTCTGATAGCGTTCGAAGTCGAGTTCTTCGGGCTCGCGGAGGATATACTGGGGGAGTGGCGGCGCACCGAGGCTGAAGAGTTCGCGCTTGAATTCATCGTGCGGTCCGTCGTAGAGGAAACGCAGCGTGCGGCCGCGCGAGGTGGTGTTGTCGATCACTTCGGCCACCATGGTCTCGCCGTCGCCGAAATATAGTTTGTTGCCGATGCGTATCTTGCGTGCGGGCTCTACGAGCACGTCCCACAGCTTGTTTTCGGCATTGAGTTCGCGGAGAAGGAACACCTCGATGCGTGCGCCCGTCTTCTCTTTATAACCGTAGAGGCGTGCGGGAAACACCTTGGTGTCGTTGAACACAAAAATATCGCCATCGTCGAAAAAGTCGATGATGTCTTTGAAAATCCGATGCTCAATCTCGCCCGAGGCGCGGTGCACCACCATTAGACGTGATTCATCGCGCTGCGGCACGGGGTGCTGGGCTATAAGCTCGTCGGGGAGGTTGAATTTAAATTGCGATAGTTTCATATCTATGTTTTGGATATTGTTGCTTTTGGTTATTCTTCGTTGGTCGTGGTGTCGTCGCTGGCTGCGGCGGTGCGTGCGGCGCAGTGCCGCTCATCGAGCCGATGGCCTTCATACCATTCGGGATATTCCACCGAGCTGCGGTAGACAAGGTCGGCGGCATCTTCGACGCTCATGCATCGGTCGACGGTGACATCGCCCGTGCGGGTGCGCCGCAGAGCCGTCAGATGTGCGCCCGAGCCGAGCGCCAGGCCTATGTCGCGGGCCAGCGCGCGGATGTAGGTGCCTTTGCTGCACACCACCCTCACTGTGAGGAGGTCGGGCTGAAAGTCGACGAGCTCTATTTCATCAATAACGAGTGTCTTGGCCCGGAGGTTCACTTCCTCGCCTTTGCGTGCCATGTCGTAGGCCCGGCATCCGTCGATCTTGCATGCGGAGAAGGCGGGAGGCACCTGCTCGATTGTGCCTTTGAACTGCGCCAGGACGCTCTCGGCGAGCTCCCGGGTGATGTGTTCGGTGGGGTAGGTGGCGTCCACTTCGGTTTCGAGATCGAAGCTCGGCGTGGTGGCTCCGAGGGCCATTGTGGCCACATATTCCTTGATGCCCGACTGGAGTTCTTCGATGCGCTTGGTGGCGCGGCCCGTGGTGACGATCATTACGCCGGAGGCCAGCGGATCGAGCGTGCCGGCGTGGCCCACCTTGAATTTCTTCAGGTGAAGACGTCGCAGAATGGCACCTCTGACGCGTTTCACCACGTCGAACGATGTCCACCCTACAGGCTTGTCGATGTATAACACTTCACCGTTTATCCAGTCCATGACTATTGTTTAATGATTGTGGCTGTTGACTACCAGACTATGCACACGATGCCCATAATGGCACAGTAGATGGCAAACCACACGAGCTTGCCTTTCTTCACGAGGCTGATCATCCATTTGCATGCGAGGCATCCCACCAGAAACGCTGCAAGGAATCCGACGAGCATCGGCATGAAGCTGATGCCGGCCGACAGCGACCCTTGCTCGATGATCTTTTTCACGTCGAGGAGCGCTTCGCCGAGTATGGGGATGATGACCATGAAGAACGAGAACTGAGCCAGCTGGCTGCGGCGGTCACCGAGGATCATACCGGTGGCTATTGTCGAGCCGCTGCGGCTGAGGCCGGGGAGCACTGCCGCTGCCTGGGCGCAGCCGATGACGAATGCGTCGGTCCAGCGTATGTCGTGCTCTTTCACCGCTCCGCGCGATGTGAGGTTGGCGCGCCGGCGCGGATAGAAATAGGCGAAGGCGAGCAGGGCGGCTGTGACCCTAAGGCAGATGCCTACGATCGTGAGGCCGTTGCCGAAAAATTCCTCAACCTGGTCTTTGAAAAAGAGGCCTACGACGGCCACAGGGATGCAGGAGAGAAGTATCTTCCAGACGTAGATGGTGTTGGCATCGCGGCGGAATGTGAAAAATGAGGTGCACAGACCGGCAAATTCGCGCCAGAGCACCACGATGGTGCTCAGCACTGTGGCCACATGGAGCACTACGGTGAATTCGAGGGCATCGGCGCCGCGAAGCGGCATCCGGAGCACTTCGCGGCATATCTCGAGATGACCGCTGGAGCTGATCGGCAGGTACTCCGACAGTCCCTGCACGATGCCCATGATCAGTGCGTCAAATGTATCCATTGATGAGTTGCAGATGTTTGTTGTGATGTTGATGCGGGTGTGTTGTCAGGCGGGGATTACTATTGCTGCTTGCCGTCGGATTCCTCCGAAAGCTGTTTCATCAGTTCAAACTGCGCTTTCTTTTTGCGGTCGGTCCACATGATGCCCACACCCATGACAATGAAGCCGAGGAAGGCTATTGTCGGGCCCACGACGATGCGGCGCGTGGAGAAGATCTCCGGATTGAACGATCCGTCGTCGGTGCCGCCGCCGGCAATCAGGATGAATCCCGTGACGATCATCACCACGGCCACTGCCATGATGATGAAGTTGGATTTTCCGAGCGGGAAAGTATATTTTTTGGGGACGGTTGGCTGAGCTGTCTGAGTGTCACCGGCGTTCTGAGTGCGGGTGGCTGAGCTGTTTTTTTTATTGGCCATTTGTATATTGATTTGCTTGTTGATTTACTGGAATATTTCGTCGTAGCTACGGCGCAGATATTTGTTGGCGGCGAAGGTGGCAGCAAGGGCGCAGACGCCGGCGCCTATGAGGATGAGGGTTGCGAACACACAGAGGGCGCCGACGATGCCTATTGCGTCGGCTATGCCGGCGTTGACCGAGCGCACCCACACGAGCAGCAGCGCCAGCAGCGCCGAGGCTATGACGCCGGCGGCGATTCCGCTGAGCATGCTCCGCATCACATAGGGGCGCCGGATGAATCCGGGACGCGCGCCTACATACTGCATGGTGTGGATGATCACGCGCTGGGCGTAGACCTCCATGCTGACGGTGTTGCGGATGAGCACAAACGATATGATGAGCAGCGCTATGGCCACCACAAGGAGCACCAGCATGACGGTGCTGACGGTGCGGTTGATGTTGGCAGCTATCGCTTTATGCACTTTCACATCGTAGACGGCAGGCATTGCCGCCAGCCGTGCCGCGATGGCATCGAGCGAATCGGCCGACGACCATTGGGCGTTGACAGCCACCTCATATTCAGGCTGAAATGGATTCACGTCGGGCAGCTCGTCGCCGCCGAGCTGTTCTTTCCACCGCTTGTGCACCTCTTCGGCCGAGGCGAATGTCACCTGACGGGCGTAAGGCGCATTTTTCAGCGTTGCCGACAGCGAATCGGCGGCTGTGTCGGCGGCAAGCTCATCGACTATCACCACCATGCCGATGCCCGAGCGAAGATTGTCGGTGACACGGTGGGCGATGATGCCGGTGAGGGCTACAATGCCCAGCACCAGAAGCACCATTGTGATGCTTATCGACGACACTATTTGCGAGCCGCGTACGCGGAAACGGCTTTTACGTTTCTTCATCATACTAATCTGCGTAATTTCGTGCAAAAATACATATTATTTTCAAATTATCCGGCGAATCGCTCCACAAAACACCCGCCCGCCTCAGCAATTTTCTCTCTGATAATTTTGAGGACCCTGAGGGTTCTGAGAACTCGGAGAACTCCGAGCCTGAAAAAGAACCAAGGCGGCATGCCTTGGATGGGCATGCCGCCTTGGTTTATGCGGGGGGATGCCGGCGATTATTCGGCGGCTTCCACTGTTGCGTCGGTGATTTCTTCGATCTCGTCGATGGGCGTGTCAAACATGCCTTCGATGTCGTCTTTCAAGCCTACGACAAGACGGTCGTATTCGCGAAGACCGGTGCCTGCGGGGATGAGGTGACCGCAGATCACGTTTTCTTTCATGCCTTCGAGATTGTCGGTCTTGCCGTTGATAGCGGCTTCGTTGAGCACTTTGGTCGTTTCCTGGAATGATGCGGCCGACATGAAGCTGCCGGTCTGGAGAGCGGCGCGTGTGATGCCCTGGAGTATCTGCTCCGATGTGGCGGGCACGGCGTCGCGCACCTGGATGAGCTTGAGGTCGCGGCGTTTGAGTGCCGAGTTCTCATCGCGGAGCTTGCGGGCGGTGATGATCTGACCGGGTTTGACATTTTCGCTGTCGCCGGCGTCGGTAACCACTTTCTTGCCCCAGATGCGGTCGTTTTCTTCCATGAATGCGTGTTTGTCGACGATCTGCTGTTCGAGGAAGCAGGTGTCGCCCGGGTCGAGGATGTTGACTTTGCGCATCATCTGGCGTACGATCACCTCGAAATGCTTGTCGTTGATCTTCACGCCCTGCATACGGTATACGTCCTGTACCTCGTTGACGATGTATTCTTGCACTGCCGTCGGGCCCATGATATTGAGGATATCTGAAGGCGTGATAGCACCGTCGGACAGAGGCGTACCGGCACGAACATAGTCGTTATCCTGTACAAGGATCTGCTTGGACAGAGGCACAAGATATTTCTTGACTTCGCCGAGTTTGCTGGTGACGGAGATTTCGCGGTTACCGCGACGAGTCTTGCCCAAATGAACTTCACCGTCGATTTCGCTGACGATAGCGGGGTTGGACGGGTTGCGGGCTTCGAAGAGCTCGGTAACACGGGGCAGACCGCCGGTGATATCGCCGGCGCCGCCGGTGGCTCGAGGCAGTTTGACAAAGATGTCGCCGGGCTTAATTTCCT
>URWH01000142.1 GCA_900551515.1 uncultured Porphyromonadaceae bacterium | reverse complement strand
ATGCTCAATCGCTCACAGCACCAAATCTGATGCACTGCTGCGACCCTGACGTTAATAAATTTTGTGGAATAGGCTCTTATATAGAAAAAGAAATATGAATGATTACGTGGAGGTGAGGGTCTCGCTCACTCCCTGTTCTGAGGTGATGACCGACGTTCTGGCTGCTTTGCTCGCCGACGCCGGCTTTGAAAGTTTTGTGCCCGACGAAAACGGGCTCACAGCCTATATCCGGGCTTCGGATTATCGTGACGAGATGGCCGAGATCGCCGGCCGGCTTCCGTTTGAATGCAGCTCAACGTGGAATGCCGTCACCGTCGAAGGCCGCGACTGGAATCATGAATGGGAGAAATACTATTTTCAGCCTATCGTGGTGGGCGATCAGTGTGTCATCCACAGCTCGTTTCACACCGATATCCCTCGGTGCCGTTACGACATTGTCATCGATCCCAAGATGGCATTCGGCACCGGCCATCACAGCACTACGTGGCTGATGATTTCGCGCCTGCTCGATGCCGATCTCACCGGACGCAAGGTGATCGACATGGGCACCGGAACCGGCATCCTCGCCATCCTCGCTGCCATGCGCGGCGCATCGCGCGTTGCCGGCATCGAGATCGATGAGGCGGCCTATGTCAATGCCGTGGAGAATATCGCACTCAACGACCATGCGGAGATCACTCTCGTCCACGGCGACGCGTCAGCTCTCCGGAATCTCGATTTCAAAGCCGACCTGTTCATGGCCAATATCAACCGCAACGTCATCACATCCGATATCGCGCTCTATGCCGATGCCGTTGTCAGCGGCGCCGATATGTTTCTCAGCGGGTTCTACGGGACGGATGTCGACATTGTCGCTGCAGCCGCCGAAAAGTGCGGTTTTGAAAAACGAGATGTCACTTCGCGCAACGAATGGGCATGCCTGCATCTCGTGAAAAAATAACTGCGCCGAAAAGACGCGCTTCCATCCGTAAAAAAATAGCCACATTTCAAAGAGGTCTCTGAAATTATAGCTATCTTTGCATTGACACATCATTTACGCCAGCATATATGAAGAAAGCACTATTCATCACTGTCATTTGCGCTCTCTGCGCTGTTTTCACTTTCGAAGCCTCGGCTTCCGGAGCTCCCGATGCGCCGAAGGACGTCACCGGCTGGAGCCATTTCGTATGGGGCGCCGAAGTTGGTGGTGGCATCGATATGACGAGCAACGACATGTCGACGGTCAACCTCGATGCCTTTTTCGGCTATCGCAATTCGTGGCTTGATGTCCTGGGCATCGGCGCGGAAGTGAACATGATGCTCAGCAACAGTGTGCGCGCTTTCCCCGTCTATGCCATGCTGCGCACCGGTTTCAGCAGCCGTCCCACCCTCCTGTTTATGGACCTGCGCGGCGGCGTGGTATTCAACAATCTCACATCGTCACGTCAGCAGACGCGTCTCTATCTCTCGCCGGGCATCGGCGTCAACCTCGCAGGTGGCCGCACTTTCCAGAGCTATGTCACGCTAAGCTATGTCTACAACGGCATGGACTCGTTTACCGACGGCGATGAATATCATCATATTGACGGTTTGAGCATGGCGTGCGTGCGCCTTGGCATAAGATTTTGAAAATGAACAACGATCCCGTGACCCCTATCGATAAAGTAGCCGTAAGAATCATCAATCAGTCCGGCAACGACCTCCCGCACTATTCAACGCCTTTATCGGCCGGAATGGACGTGCGGGCTTCGCTTGAAAAGCCCGTTGTCCTCGCTCCCGGTCAGCGCGCCCTCATCCCCACGGGCTTGCGCATAGAGCTTCCGGCCGGCTATGAGTGCCAGCTGCGGCCCCGCAGCGGTCTCGCCCTGAAGCACGGCATCACGCTGCTCAACACGCCCGGTACGATTGATGCCGATTATCGCGGCGAGATTGGCGTGATCCTTGTCAACCTTTCGTCGGAGCCGTTCGTTATCAACAATGGAGAAAGAATATGCCAGATGGTTGTGACGCGCTACAGCTGTGTGGAATGGATGGCCGTGGATGAGCTCGGTGAAACCGAGCGCGGCGACGGCGGTTTCGGACACACGGGCGTCGGTTGATCACCCCGCAGGCATGCCGCCGCGGACTTGCTGACATATTCCGTAGAAAGAAAACATTACATATAAATCAGATACTTCAACAGTGACATCAAACTGCAGAAAACATACCATCACGCTGTTCATCCTCATCTTTTCGGCCGTTGCCGGAATGATGACTCAGGCGCGGTCGCCCCGCTCTGCCGTCGACACCGGTGATGCAGCCAAGGCCGATTACCTCTTCCTCGAGGCGCTGAAGTATGAGGCGGTCGACAGCCTCGATGCTTACTATGAGCTTATGCGACGCGCCCACGAGCTGAATCCTTCCGACGCCACTATCGGCGCGGATTACGGCATTGTACAGGTGGTGTTGGGCTATCCTGAGGATTCGGTTGCCGTCGAAGAGGGCTTCGGCCTCATTCGCCGGTATCTCGAAGACAACCCGTCCGACGTTCACACCGGCCTGATCTACGTGCGTATGCTCACGCAGGCCAACCGCCCCGACGAAGCGCTCTCAGCCCTCAGTTTGCTTTACGATAATGTCAAAGACAAATCGGTGGTGGGTTCCGCTTATGCCAGCGCCCTGTCTCACCGGCAAGAACCCGACAGCCTCCGCAAAGCCATCGGCATCCTCAACGGTCTGGAAGGCTACGAAGGCAAGAGCGTTGAACTGACCTTCGAGAAGATGCGCTGCTATGTGGCGCTCGGCGACACCGCCTCCGTGCTGGAGGAGGGCAACCGCCTGCTCGCCTCATCGCCTCGATCCATCGAATATCTCACCTTCATCGGCAATGTCAACCTGGAGCTGGGACGCGCCGATACGGCTCTGGTGTATTTCAACAAGGCCGTAGAAACGGATCCTACAAGCGGCCTGGCACTTTACCGCCGCGCACAATATTACAATGCTATGGGCGACAGCGCTACTTATGACCGCGAGGTGTTTCAGGCTATCAAGCACCCCGACCTCGATGTCGAACAGAAGCTGTCGATACTCCGCGATTATATGTCGCAGCCCGGCGATGATGATAATCAGCACGAGCGAATCCTTGAAATGTCCCAGTCGCTTGTCGATCAGTACCCTCACGACGAGACCGTCCGGCAGCTCTATGCAAGCTATCTCTATGTCATCAAGGATTTTGCAGGCGCGGCAGAGCAGTTCGACTATCTGTTGGCGCTGAATCCCGAGGATTTGCAGATGTGGCAGGCTCTTGTTCAGCTCTATTTTATGATGGACGATTATCCCAAGTCGGAGGCCACAGCCAAAGCCGCCATGAAATATTTTCCCTCGGATGCCGATCTCTGCATCCTCGCTTCTTCGGCAGCCATGCACGACGAGTCATTCGACCGCGCAAATCGCTATCTCGACAAGGCTATGGAGCTGACTGACAGCACCAATTTTCCACAGATAGCTTCGATCTACGGCGCCAAAGGCGATATCGCATTCAAAGCCGATGAGCCGGTCGATTCGGTGATGAAGTTCTATGACGTAGCTTTGACCTACGACAAGGAAAACAGCATGCTCCTTAATAATATAGCTTACTATCTGGCGTGCAAGGAGACCGATCTGGAAAAAGCCTGCGACTATGCGGAGCGCGCTCTCGGCATCGAGGAGGCAACCGACGGAACCCAGAGCGCCACCACTCTCGACACCTATGCCTGGGTGCTCTTCAAGCTCAAGGATTATGCCAAGGCAAGGGAGACTATCGACCAGGCGCTCGAAGCTGACGATGACGGCGGCAACGGCGAGATCCTCGAGCACGCCGGCGACATATATTTCATGACCGGCAACCCGGCCGATGCTCTCGAATTCTGGAAACAGGCCCTTGAGCTCGACCCCGACAATGAACTGCTTCAGCGGAAAGTGAAGCATAAGACTTTCTTCTTCGAATGAAACAATTGATTGACAAAATATTATCGTGCAGATTCTCAGCTGTGGCAGTCTTAATGGCCGCTGCTATGATGATGTTTTCTGCGTGTAAAACGACAAAACCCTCTGCCTCGTCCCCGACGCAGTCGGGCGAACTGTCGCGCTCCGATATGAGGATCGATCTCCGCACCCTCATCGCCACCTACACCGGATGGCAGCAGATACGTGTGCCGGTTACAGTGCGCGTGCGTAAGCCCAGGCAGATATCCATCAGCGGCACGGCAATCATGGACCGCGACCGCAGCCTGATGATTTCGTTGAAATATTTCGGCATGGAGATCGGATGGATGTATCTATCGTCCGACTCGGTGATGGTGGTCGACAAAATTCACAAAGCCTATGCCAAAGAAGCGGTAGGCCGTTTCCTGTCGGGTGTGGACATCAGTGTCGCCAACGTGCAGGACATGCTCACCGGACGTCTGTTTGTGCCGGGCGTCAACACTCCCGTTTTCGACGATTTCAAAGGCGCCGATCTTGACGCTGCCGGCGGCGACGAGTGGCTGCTCACCCCGAAACAGAAAATGGCGGGCGCCGACTACGGTTTTCGCCTCACCGGCGACAAGTGCGTCAATGCCATGATGGTAAAGAGTGCCGGTCATCAGCCCGTGAGCTGTGTCTACGGCGATCAGACGATTACCCCGGCAGGCGCTCTCGCCGAATCGGCCGGCGTGGAATATTCAACGGGTAAGACGTCGCTCGATGTCACCCTGGAATGGAACTGGAAGAAAGCTAAATTCAATGCCGACGTTGAGCTGCGTGTCCCCTCTGTCGGCGATAATTATAAGAGAATTTCATCGGCCGACATCGCAAAGATGCTTTCTCGTTTCTGATGCCGGAAGATAAAGAAAACCAATGATTGTCATGCGTTTGACTGATAAATGGATAGTGAGATTGCTCATCGCTTGCTTGCTTGCAGTGGGCGTAAGCGATGTATGCGAAGCCGCGAAAAAGAAAAAACGCACCGTCAAGAGCGCGCGCACCGAACAGCAGGCCGCACAGCGCCGCATCGACGAGACCAAACGCAAAATCAACAACAACGCCGCCAGCACTCAGCAAAAGCTGAAAGAGCTGAATGCTATCCGCGGGGAAATGTCGCTTAAGGAACATGAGATAAATCTCACACGCCAGTCGATCGATTCGCTCAACCGCGCCATCGCCACTACTCACGACTCCATAACGGTGCTCAACGCGAAACTCGACACGATGCGGGATATCTACGTGAAGGCGTTGCGGCGTCTGCAGGGAACGCAGTATGCCACCGACGAACTCGGCTACATATTCTCCTCCGAATCGTTTGCCAAAGCCTATGCGCGCATCCGCTACATTCAGGAGTTTTCAAAATGGCGCAAACGCAAGGCGGCCGAAATCCGTGCTGCAATGGCGGAGATCGAATTGCAGAAATCGCGCCTTGCAGAGTTGCAGGGTGTGCGCACGTCGACACTTAATTCGTTGAGCACCGACCAGGCGCTGCTGAAATCGCGGCAGGATGAGGCCGACCGTATGGTTGCCGATC
>URWH01000141.1 GCA_900551515.1 uncultured Porphyromonadaceae bacterium | reverse complement strand
TCACCTACCAGAAAGGCCCCGACTACTTCGTCGAGGCGGCCGCCAAGGTCCTCAAGCGGGTTCCCGACGTGCGGTTCGTGATGGCCGGCTCGGGCGACATGATGAACCACGTCATCCGCCGCGTGGCGCGGCTCGGCATCGCCGACCGTTTCCACTTCACGGGGTTCCTCCGCGGGGAGGACGTGCACAAGATGTTCCAGCTGTCGGATGTATACGTCATGCCGTCGGTCTCGGAACCTTTCGGCATCTCGCCCCTCGAAGCCATGCAGATGGGCGTCCCCTCCATCATCTCCAAGCAGAGCGGCTGCGCCGAGATCCTCAACAATGTCATCAAAACCGACTACTGGGACATCGACGCCATGGCCGACGCCATCCATTCAATCATCACCTACCCTGCTATGTACAAGCAGCTCCGTGAAGACGGCCTCGACGAAGTCAACCGCATCACATGGGATAAAGCCGGCGCGAAAGTGATCGACATATACAAACGCGTCATCAACAACCGCTGAATCCCCCTTAAGCATCAACCTTAATTATTAACGAAACCATCAACACCTCTCCACGATAAAATCATGAAAGCTATCTGTTTTTATTTCCAAATCCATCAGCCGTTCCGCCTCAAAAGATACCGCTTTTTCGACATAGGCAACGATCACTACTATTACGACGATTTCACCAACGACGATATCGTCACCCGCATAGCACAGCGCAGCTACATCCCGGCTGCCGAAAGCCTCCTGCGCATGCTCGAGCAGCATCCCAACTTCCGCTTCGCCCTCTCAATCACCGGCGTAGCCCTGGAGCAGTGCGAGCAGTATGTGCCCGAATTCATCGACCTCCTCAAGAAACTCGCAGCCACCGGCCGCGTCGAATTCCTTGCCGAGACCTATGCCCACTCCCTCTCATCGCTCACCGACCCTGAAGAATTCGCAAGCCAGGTGAAAGTGCACGACGATAAGATCCGCGAACTCTTCGGCGTCACCCCGAAAGTGCTCCGCAACACCGAGCTTATCTACTGCGACGAAATGGCTCCCCAGATCCTCAGCATGGGTTATAAAGGTGTCATCACCGAAGGTGCAAAACACATTCTCGGCTGGAAATCGCCCAACTATGTCTACAGCGCCGCTTCCGCTCCCAAGCTGAAAATCCTCCTGCGCAACGCCAAGATGAGCGACGACATCGCAAAACGCTTCAGCAACACCGAATGGGATGCTTATCCCCTAACCGCCGACAAATACATCGACTGGATCGCTTCGACACCCGCCGAAGAACAGATCATCAACCTCTCCATGAACCTCGAGACGTTCGGCGAATTCCAGACACGCGAGACCGGCATCTTCCAATTCCTCGAAGCACTCCCCTATTTCGCAAAAGAACGCGGCGTGGAATTTGTCACCCCGACCGAAGCCATCTCCAAGCTCAAACCGGTCGGCGAGCTCTCAATCATGCACCCCATCTCATGGACCGACGAATCACGCGACACAACAGCATGGCTCGGCAACAAGCTCCAGAACGAAGCTTTCGAAAAACTCTATTCCGTGGCCGAACGCGTTCGCCTCTGCGACGACCGCCGCTTGAAACAAGACTGGTATTATCTCCAGGCCGCCGACCACCTCTTCTACATGGCCACCAAGCACTTCGCCGACGGAGCCGCTCATTCCAACTTCAGCCCCTATGAGACGCCCTTCCAGGCATTTACCAACTACATGAACGTGCTGGCCGACTTCATCGTGCGCGTCGAAGAGCAATACCCGCTCTCCATCGACAACGAAGAGCTCAACGCCCTGCTCACCACCATCCGCAATCAGGAACAGGAAATCGAGACCCTCAACAAGGAAGTAAGCTCGATGCGCAAAAACATCGAACACTTCAACGAAGAGCATCTCCTGCGCGAAAAGAAAGCCGAACCGGCCAAAGAACCCGCCGCAAAACCTGCCGCTAAGAAACCTGCTGCCAAGAAACCCGCCGCAGAAAAAACTTCCAAAGCTAAAAAAGCTCCGGCCAAGAAAGCCACGGCCAAGAAAGCCTGATCAGCCCCGAGCCCCCGACCTCTAACCAAAGGCAGCTACCACGGTCCACCCCGCGTTAGCTGCCTTTCTCATTTCCACCAACTTCCTTCGCCACAACAAAAAACTCCGGAAGCCATTGCTGTCATTTGCAATCGCTTCCGGAGCTATAATGGCCACACCAAAGGATGCGATGAAACTCCGATAGACAGGTTTTGAGAGCTCGCCGACCTTTGTAATCCGCCTGGGCTTAAAAGCCTCCCCGAAGGGATGGGGCCCGCCATCAGCCGACCAAGCTTGTCTCGGTATTTCACTTATAATTGATGAGTTTCCCAATCAACTTTGATGTGGTATGTCAATGTCCTTTGTTGGCAACGGCTTTTTAGCCTTTGTTTCTATAACGCAAAGTTAATGCGCAAAGTTCGATTTTGCAAATTTCTCAGCCATTTTCTCCACGTGTTTTACAACACATTTTTCAACCTATTCTTCCACCGAATTCCCCCTTCCGGCTTCTCTCGCCCGACAACGATTTGCAACAATTATTGCGATATCCGTAAAAATAGATGCGATTTTTTAACCCAAACATTTCCGAATCAGCCAATAATGACTTAATTTTGTAGCACAAACCAACCCCGGCTGTATCAACAACCTGTCATATTCGCGCATTTATGGAAACACCGACATCTGCCCTCCCCGCATGCACAATGCTGAAATCGCCTTCCAACGTCTACAACATCATCAAGACACTCGGAGCCGGCGGATTCGGTATCACCTATCTCGCCACTGTCGACATCACCGCCGCCGGGGTCCCCGCAAAAGCGCTTGTCGCCATCAAAGAGCATTTCCTCTCCAATGACTGCGACCGCGACGGATCGTCACTTTCCGTATCATACTCCAGGCCCAGCGCATCGCGCGTGCAGAATTCCCGCAAAGACTTCATCGCCGAAGCACGCCGCCTCCAGCCCATCGCCGGAAAGCATCCCGGCATCGTCAACGTCAGCGAAGTCTTCGAGGCCAACAACACCGCCTACTACGTGATGGAATATCTCCACGGCAAATCGCTTAGAGATTATGTCATGGAGCACAACGGCGCCCTCTCTGTCGCCGAAGCCATGCAGATCATCGTGCCGCTCATCGATGCTGTAGCCTTTCTGCATGCCAACCACATAACCCATCTCGACATCAAGCCCGCCAACATCATGCTGTCGAAGAAGTCCGACGGAAAACAGATTCCCACGCTTATCGACTTCGGACTGTCGAAGCACTACAACTCCGACGGATCCGCCACCGCCACCATCAACACGCTCGGATTCTCCGACGGCTACTCTCCCGTCGAACAATATATCGGCATCACAGAATTTTCGCCGTCAGCCGACGTCTATTCGCTCGCGGCAACGCTGCTCTTCTGCCTCACCGGCCAGACTCCACCGAAATCCAATGAGATCAACGCCTCGGTGATCGGCTCCCTGCTTCCCGCTTCGACGCCTAAATCGGTGCGCCGCACCATAATCAAGGCCATGTCCATGCGCATAGCCGACCGCTATGCCGATGCCTCACAGCTCTATGAAGCGCTGACAGGCCGCAAGTTGCATTACTCTTCCCTCTCGGCCGAAACCGGTGACGACAAAAATGCCGGACACCATTCGCCGGCCGACGATGAAGAAACCGAGCTGAGCGCCTCATTGAAGACGGCCGGCGGCAATGCCGTCGACGATATCGCTACGGTCATAACCCTCCACGACGATGACGAGACCGAAATAGATCGCGGCCGGAGCGGCGGAAAGGAAAAATCCTCTTCGCATAGCGACCGGAAAGACAGACGCAAAATCGAAAAAGACAAGAACGACCACTCCGGCGGCTCTCATCAAGCCGTTCCCGACGGCAGTGCCGGCCGGATGCATAAAGCCCTCACGATCACCATTATCCTGATTGTATCTATAGCCATCGGAGCCGGTGTATGGTATTGTTTCTTTCACGGCAACGGCATCCCGGATTCGATAAAAACCGACGCCGAGCGCTACGTGCAGCTCGAGTATGAAGTCGACGAAACCTTCAGCAATCGTGAATACGATCCGGAAGCCTACGACGAAACCGTTAAGGAATTTGAAGAATTCAAAGAAGAAATATCAACGCGCTACAATACGCCACGGTTGAAAAATGAATTCGAAAGTGCCTGTCGCAAAGAACGCAATCAATAGCGGTCGGCCGGTTTCCGCTTCTTTCTCTCAAAAATGCCTCCGCTTAGCCGGTGGCAAATAATAATCGGCAACGAAAATCCGTTATTCTGACATGAAAAAATCCATTCTCACAGCAGTGATACTTCTGTCGGTGGCTATCCTTTCGGGATGCCGCGGGCCCAAGCTCGCCACAGCCGACGCACAGATGGCTCGCGGCGAATATTACGATGCTTCGGTCACCTACCGCAAGATCTACAACAATCTCAAACGCGACGAACGCTCCAAGCGCGGCGAAGTGGCGTTCAAAATGGCCGAAGCCCATCGCAAGCTCAATCAGTTTGCCCGCGCATCGGCAGCCTATCAGAACGCCATACGCTACGGATATCCCGAGCCGGCGGCTCAGCTCTATCTTGCCCAGATGCTCCAGGCCGACGGCAAATATGCTCAGGCCGTGCGCGCCTATGAAGAATATCTCATGCAGGTGCCCGGATCCCCGGAAGCCAACGCCGGCCTCGAAGGCTCGCGCCTCGCTCTCAACCTGAAGGAACACCCCACACGCTACGTGGTGCGCAACGCCCGACAGTTCAACTCGCGCCGCTCCGATTTCGCCCCGATGTTCAACGGCGACATCCTCTACTACACCACAACCAACGAAAAAGTAAAGGGCACCAACCGCAGCGAGATCACCGGCATGAAGAAAAGCGACATCTGGATGGTCACGAAAAACGAACAGGGCCAGTGGATGCGTCCCGAGCCGGTGGAAGGCGAGCTAAACTCCGACCTCGACGAAGGCATCGTCTCGTTCACTCCCGACGGCAACATGATGTATCTCACCAAAGCCCGCCGTTCGCCCAACTCCAACACCGCCGTCGAGATCTTCACATCGACACGCAGCGACGCGCAGTGGAGCGCTCCGGTGAAGCTGGAGATCACCAACGACACCATATCGAGCTTCGGCCACCCCGCTGTCAGTCCTTCGGGTGAATATCTCTATTTCTCCAGCGACATGCCCGGCACCGGAGGCAAAGACATCTGGCGCATCAACCTCAACGAGCGTCAGGGTTCGCTCGAGAATCTCGGCGAAGAGATCAACACCGAAGGCAATGAGGAATTCCCCTATGTCTATTCCGACAGCATCCTCTATTTTGCCAGCGACGGACATCCCGGTCTCGGCGGCCTCGACATTTTCCGCGCCGACCTCCAGCCCGACGGCCACTGGAAAGTGACAAACATGGGCACACCGATAAACTCGTCCGGCGACGATTTCGGCATCACGTTCGACCGCTCCGCGAAAATTCCTATGGGCTTCATCAGCTCCAATCGCGGCGACGCACGCGGCTACGACCA